>CALGIY010000344.1 GCA_937914965.1 uncultured Thermoanaerobacteraceae bacterium
CATAAAGTTTCCGTGCAGCCGGGGAGATAGCGGTGCCCTGTACCTGCAATCCGCTCCAGCAGGGGTGATGTCTCACCTAGGGTTGGCTGTTGCAGGGCTGCCCCTGATAAGTGGCGATGACGTTTGGGTCTTACGCAACAGAAATTCATGAACCGTGTCAGGGCAGGAATGCAGCAGCACTAAGTGAAACCTTCTGTGTGCCGTGAGGTCGCCTGAACCGAGTTAACTGTCAGGGTAACGCCTGTGATAACGATTCGAAGTGAGACGCACGGATTTAAATAATAATATGTGGAAGAGGGAAGAGCAGAATTTGTGCCTTTCCTTTTTTGTTTTATAGCCTGAAAGGTCACCCTTCCCCGGGTTGGTTTCTCTAGGAGGTTCAGCAGTTTGAGCAGGGTGCTCTTTCCAGATCCATTGGGACCCATGATGGCATAAATTTTTCTCTCTTCCATTTGTAAATCTTTGATTTGAAGAACTGGAACCCCATCATATTCTTTGACGACATCTTTAAGTTCAAAGAGCGATTGCGGCATCATCATTACCCCTTTTACTAATTCAGTTTGGAATCATCCAGACGAATCAGGACAGAACTCACGATGAACGATATAGTCAGCAGGATCAAGCCGAGAGCCACAGCAAACTCAAAATTACCCTGCCTGGTTTCCAGGACAATGGAAGTGGTCAGCACACGGGTTTGAAACCGCACATTTCCTCCTACCATCATTACCGCTCCTACTTCCCCAAAAGCGCGGCCAAACCCAGTCATAATTCCAGCAATGATCCCCGCCCAGGCCTCTTTAACCACCGCCCAGGCAGCTTGCCTTTCGCTGGCACCCAATGTCCGTGCCGTATCGATGGCCAACTTTTCCTTGGCGGAAATGGCTGCTGCCGATAATCCAGTGACGATCGGTGTAACTAGAAGCACCTGGGCTACAACCATCACTGGTGGAGTGAAAAGGATATCCATAAATCCCAAAGGACCACTGCGTGCGAACAACATATAAACCACTAGCCCGGCCAGAACCGGAGGAAGGCTCATCAAGGTATATGTCAGGCGCAGCAGTAATTTTCTACCAGGAAATCTCTTCAACCCCAAGAGTGCCCCTAGCGGCACCCCTAGTACAGCTCCGATAATCACTGCACTAGTGGTAACCGCCAGGGAAAGCCCTATGATTCCTGAAAACTCTCCTCCATGGGAGTAAAAAAACTGCCAGATGGAAGTGAGCAGACCTGGATCGGTCATTTCATCGTTCCCCCAATTTCAACATAAATTACGAAGAGCTAAATAAAGCAATAAAACAAGCCTGACCCCGAAATGACACTGAAAAACCCCAAAAAAATGCCTGAACAGAAGTTTAAAAACTACATTGTTCAGGCCCTCATTTTTTGCTTTCACTCCTTTCCAAACACGGGAGGCATGGCGGTTTCCCGCCCTACCCTGCGGCCGGAAACCATAGTCCAGTCTAAATCAATCCCAGGTTTCCAGGCTCGGAGTAAATATCAGTATTTCTTGTATTTTCGATATTAATCCTGCAAAATCCTCTTTAGACACCATGTCACCCAGGCGGCAGCATCAAGCGATGAAAACCTTTAGACCGGCTGGTTCGTAGTGAGTAACTATGGAGTCTCTGTTAACCGCGCCTGGCAAACGCGAAGTTGCCAGTTCAGACGCCGACGACTGGCTGCACCCAAGCAGTGATCATCTAACAAAACCAACTCCGGCACTCAAACTTGTACCTCAGCATTACTATAGTTGCGCAAAAAAACCTGGGAAGGTAACTCTCCCAGGTTCTTGCACTAAAGACACCCTCCAAAGAGGAGTGTATATTTACTTAGTTCCTACTGCTCTTGCTGCCTTCAAACGAGCCAGGGCTCTCTTTAAGGCAAGCTCTGCCCGGAGAGCATCGATTTCCTGCCTTTTTTGCTGTAGGCGCTTTTGTGCCCGTTGCTCTGCCTGTTTTGCCCTGTCCACATCGATCCTCTCACCACGCTCTGCGGTATCGGGTAAGACACGCAGGACATTGCCGCTCATCTCGAAAACTCCCATATTACAGGCAACATAGTGGTGCTGTCCCTCTCTCACATATTTGATCACACCAATATCAAGAGAGCCGATGAAAGGCGCATGGTTGCGTAAAATGCCCAGCAGACCATCTGTAGAAGGAATAATCACCCCTTCTATTTCCTCGTCGACCACAACACGCTCCGGGGTAATAACCTCTAGTTTAAAGTTGCTCCACTTTGCTTTGTCCTTTTCTGCCACTTAACTGACAGCCTCCATTTCCCGCGCCCGGGCTACAACTTCGTCAATTGTACTAGCGTAAACAAAGCACTGTTCAGAGATATCATCATGGCGGCCATCCAGGATTTCCTTAAAGCCCCTAATCGTTTCCTTGACGGGAACATAAACACCAGCTCGTCCCGTAAAGGCCTCAGCAACAAAGAAGGGCTGTGACAGGAACCGCTGAATCTTGCGTGCCCGGGCCACCGTTAATCTGTCTTCTTCGGAAAGTTCATCCATACCCAGGATAGCGATAATATCCTGCAGGTCCTTATAGCGCTGGAGAACCTTCTGCACCGCGCGGGCTATATTGTAGTGTTCCTCCCCAACAATATTGGGGTCCAAGATACGGGAGGTAGAATCCAGGGGATCTACCGCCGGGAATAAACCAAGTTCCGCAATCTGGCGAGAAAGAACCACAGTACCATCCAGGTGAGCAAAGGTCGTGGCTGGTGCCGGGTCAGTCAAGTCATCCGCAGGAACATAAACCGCCTGTACCGAGGTGATCGAGCCTTTTCGTGTTGAGGTAATACGCTCCTGAAGCAGGCCCATATCTGTAGCCAGAGTCGGCTGATAGCCTACCGCGGAAGGCATTCTTCCTAAGAGAGCGGAAACCTCGGAACCCGCCTGAGTAAAGCGGAAAATGTTGTCGATAAAAAGCAGCACATCCTGCCCCTCACCATCACGGAAGTATTCCGCGAGCGTGAGACCGGATAGCCCCACCCTAAGGCGTGCCCCAGGTGGCTCATTCATCTGTCCGAAAACCATAGCAGTCTTGTCGATAACCCCGGATTCGGTCATTTCCAGGTAGAGGTCATTCCCCTCCCTGGTCCGTTCCCCAACACCACAGAAAACAGAGAAGCCACCATGTTCATAAGCAATGTTCCTAATTAACTCCATGATGACAACGGTTTTGCCTACACCAGCACCACCAAAAAGGCCCACCTTACCTCCTTTGGCAAAGGGGGCCAGAAGATCAACGACCTTAATCCCTGTCTCCATGATCTCCCTGGCAGGTTTCTGTTCTATAATCGAGGGAGCAGGCCGATGGATGGGGTAATAGTCATCTGCATCTATCGGGCCCTTGTTATCGATGGGTTCCCCAAGAACATTCAAGAGCCTCCCTAGTGTATTTTTACCCACCGGCATCTTGATAGCAGATTTTGTATCCAATGCCTGCATACCACGCCTGATTCCGTCTGTAGAAGACATGGCAACACAGCGGACAGTGTTGTTACCCAAGTGCTGCATCGCTTCAAGGGTTACATCCATATCCTGGGTCAGTGTTGTTTTGATCTCTTCTTTCTGGTCGTCACTATTAATCTTAATGGCAACAAAGAGGTCCGGGAGCTGGCCAGGTGAAAATTCAATGTCAACTACAGGCCCAATTACCTGGACAACAGTGCCATAGTTACGCTCATCCAACTCTTTTACCTCCTTCATCCTTTCAATGCCTCCGCTCCGCCGACAATTTCGGCGATCTCCTTGGTAATCGCCGCCTGTCGAATTTTATTGCTCAGTAAAGTCAGCTGATCGATCATTTCTCCGGCGTTTTCGGTAGCACTGCCCATCGAAATCATGCGTGCAGCAAACTCACTGGCTTTTGCCTCCAGAATGGCGCGGAAGATCTCAGCCTCAATAAAGCGGGGCAGGAGCATTTCCAGGACACCCTGTGGACTGGGTTCGATGATATAATCGAGAAACTGCTCTTCATCCTGCTCTTCTTCGTCTTCAGATAAGGGAGCGGAAAGAGGCAGGAGTTTGACAACCACAGGATGCTGTCTCCCTGTAGAAATAAACTCTGTAAAGACAAGGTTAACCTCATCAACAATATTTCCTTTGTAAAGCTCGACAAGGGTGCGCGCAATGCCCTGGGCCTGGTCAACCATCGGTTCATCCCCGATATCCAGAAACTCCGCCATCAAATTGTAGTTGCGGCGTCGGAAGTAATCGCGTCCCTTCCTCCCAACGATGATCACCCCTGCGTCTTCTTCCTGTGCTATCTCAGCCTCTGCTCTCTGGATCACATGAGCATTGAAGGCTCCACAGAGCCCCATGTCTGAGGTAAACACTGCATAACCCACATTGTGCCGCTCTCTAGGAAGAAAGAGTGGGTGTGTAATATCGCTGAAAGAACCAGCAAGTCTCTTGATTAAATTATCGATCTCGCAGGAATAAGGGCGTGCACCTTCAACCCTTTCCTGGGCGCGGCGCAGACGCGCTGCGGCCACCATTTCCATAGCCTTAGTTATTTGTTCAGTACTTTTTATACTCCTAATGCGCCTTTTGATATCGCGTATATGTTCTGCCAAGCACTATCACCACCTTCTGATTAGGCAGTTTTTTGGATGGAAAAAGCGGCTCCGAATTCATCAGTGAATTCCTTGATCACCTTATTCATCCGTTCTATCAGTTCATCAGATAGGGCCTTCTTTTCCCGGATCTCCTCAAGGATTTCCGGGTGATCGTTCTGCATGTAATGCAGGTACTCCTTCTCAAACTCCAAGATCGATTCCACAGGCAAATGATCAAGGAAACCATTGACCCCAGCATAGAGAATAGCTACCTGGTTATCAACCGACATAGGGACATACTGCCCCTGTTTCAAAATCTCGGTCATCCTTTCACCACGGGCAAGACGAGCCAGTGTTGCCTTGTCCAAGTCAGATCCGAACTGAGCAAAAGCAGCTAGTTCACGGTACTGGGCAAGATCCAGACGCAGCCTTCCTGCAACCTGGCGCATGGCTTTATTCTGAGCTGAACCACCTACACGAGAAACAGAGATACCAACATTGATAGCTGGTCTGACTCCGGCATGGAATAGGTCCGGCTCCAGGTATATCTGGCCGTCGGTGATCGAAATTACATTAGTTGGAATATACGCCGAAACGTCTCCCGCCTGGGTTTCAATAATCGGTAGTGCAGTAAGTGAGCCTCCACCCATATCGTCACTCAGTTTGGCTGCCCGTTCCAGCAAGCGAGAGTGAAGGTAAAAAACATCACCAGGGTAAGCTTCCCGTCCCGGCGGGCGCCTCAACAGCAGAGAAACCTCCCTGTAAGAAACAGCGTGTTTGGACAGGTCATCATAAACAACCAGCACATCCTTGTGTTGATTGTACATGAACTCCTCCCCAATAGCACAGCCCGCATAAGGCGCCAAGTAAAGAAGGGGCGCCGGGTCGCTGGCTGTAGCCGCAACCACGATTGTATAATCCATTGCACCGGTTTCCTGGAATTTCTCCACAACACCGGCAACACTAGAAGCCTTTTGACCGATAGCCACATAGATACAAAGTACATCCTGGCCCTTCTGGTTGATGATCGTATCCAGAACCAGGGCGGTCTTGCCTGTCTGGCGGTCACCGATGATCAGTTCCCGCTGGCCTCGACCAATGGGAATCATAGAGTCCACCGCTTTCAAACCTGTCTGCAGTGGAACCTTTACAGGCTGGCGTGTGATAACGCCTGGTGCCAGGAATTCTACAGGGCGGAAGCGGTCAGTTTCGATAGGACCCTTTCCATCAAGAGGTTGTCCCAGTGCATTGACTACCCTGCCAATCATGGCGTCGCCCACAGGCACCTCCACGATCCTTCCTGTACTCTTCACGGTGTCCCCTTCTTTGATGTGAGCATAGGGTCCGAGGAGCACAACCCCGATGTTATCCTCCTCCAGGTTTAAGACCATCCCGTAGATATCTCCTGGAAACTCCAGGAGTTCACCGGCCATCGCTCTTTCCAGACCGTAGACCCGAGCAATACCGTCCCCCACCTGGATAACTGTGCCCACATCCGCTACTTCCATTTCTGTCTGGTAGCGCTCAATCTGGGTTTTAATGAGAGAACTGATCTCTTCAGCACGAATGCCCATCTACATTTCCACCTCAAGCTTTCCTAACGATCTGTCCATAAAGCGTGCTTCCATCATCTGCAATCGCTTGGTGACGCTCCCGTCATAAACGCGGTCTCCAATTTTGACCACTAAACCTCCGATTAGTTCTGGGTGCACGCTTACACGAAGTTCGATATTCTTCCCTGAAGCTTTTTTAAGGACTTCTTGCAATCTTGTCTCAAACTGAGGATTTAAGGGGTACGCGGTCTTAACCTCTGCCACAACGATGTTTTTTAGGCTCCTGACCAGATCTTGGTAGATCTCCAAAATAGCATCCAGGTTCTGCTCCCTGTGCTTGTCGATCAGAAGTTCCAAAAAACCTAGGACTACAGGGGATATATGCCCTTCCATAAGGTTTCTGATAATTTCTTTTTTCACTCGTGTCGAGGCGCGCTGATACTCCAGCACTTGCCGGAGTTCTGGTTCCTGTTTGAGGAGTGCAACAACCTCTTCTAAGTCTTGTGCAACTTCCTCAACTATGTTCATCTCACGCGCTACATCAAACAGCCCATTGGCATAGCGCCGTGCAACCGCTTGATTTGTCAATGAACGTCCCCTACCTCATTCAGAAAGTCCTCAACTATCTTTTGGTTATCTTCTGTGTTAATATTGCGGGTCAAAATCTTCTCCGCGGCCATCATTGACAAGGTGCCCACCTCTTGACGCAGAGCATACAGAGCTTGATCCCGCTCACGCCGGATCTCCTGGCGCGCTCTTTCCAGCAAAGCAGCGGACTCATCCCTTGTTTGGGCAAGGATAGCGGCCCGCTCTTCCTCTCCGGCCTTGGTCGCTTTGGCAACGATATTTTTAGCCTCTTCCCTGGCTCCAGCAATCTTTCCCTGGTAGTCTTTAAGAAGAGCAGTAGATTCGTTGCGGCTGCACTCAGCTTCGGAGATATTGTTAGCGATCTCTTCGCTTCTGTCATCTAAAAACTTCAGTACGGGATTGTAAAAAAATTTATACAAAACCCAAAGGATCACTACAAAGTTGATAATTGACCATATAACTGTTGATAGGTTTAGTTCCATTCGCTGGTCCCTCCCACAACCGGGTTAAGAAATACCCGGGGGCGTACACGCACATGCGGTGCGCCCCTGGGTACCAGTAACCCTATTTACCCCGGTTCATGATTACCGTTTACTGCCACATAATGTTTTCTGCTCCCACCTAAGCGGTAGGCACAACCATTTTTGTCCCCCATTTTTGTAGAAAGGGACTGGTTTACATTTTAAGAAGCAGCAAAAAAGCTATTAAGAGGCCATAAATAGTCAACGCCTCCATAAAAGCCATAGCGATAATGAGAGTCGTCCGCAGCTCACCTGCCATTTCCGGTTGGCGGGCCATTCCCTCCATTGCTTTCGCTGCCGCGGTACCCTGACCAAGCGCAGGTCCGATTGTGGCAATACCCATAACAAGTGCTACAGCCAGTGCAATGATCGCAGATGTCATATTCATCTCTATCTCTCCCTCCTTTCTGCACCTACCTGCAATAAGATAAGAACTCGCGAAATAATCACTCCTGCCTTAGTGTGCATCTGCTGTGGCAGAAGAAATATATATCGCAGTCAGTGTTGTAAAAACCACTGCCTGGATAAATCCAAAAAGAATGCCCAGCATCTGCATAAGGGCCGGAGCAAAATATGGAGCAATGCTTAACAAAACAGCAACAACCATTTCCTCACCAAAGATGTTGCCGTAAAGTCGCAAAGACAATGACAGAGGTCTGACAAGCTCCTCAATTAAGTTTAATGGAAACATAAAAATAAATGGTTGAAAGAAGTGCTTCAGATATCCGAAACCCTTTTCACGAAAACCTGCGAACTGGGTAGCGAAAAATGCGACTAATGCTAGAGCGGCAGTTACACTTAGTGTACTGGTTGGCGGTCTAAAACCTTCTACATGGCCTGCTAGCGGTAGGATGCCTGACCAGTTGGAAACCAAAATAAATAGGAACAGGGTACATAACAATGGGAAATAGCGACGAGCCATTTTCTTTCCCATCATCCCCGAGAAAAAATTGAGCAGTCCTTCTACAGTATATTCAATCAAACACTGAAAGCGTCCTGGTACTTTATCCATTTTCCGGGTCATCAACACTAAAACTACAAACAAGAATGCCATAATTGCCCACATGGTTGTCACATGCCCGGTGACTTCTAAACCAAAAATTGTGAACAAGACCTTGGCTGTTTCCATAAATAAACCCCTTTCTGCGCATCCACAATCCTTGTAAGCGTTTTTACATTACAGCATTATTTACCGAGAAGATTTCTTCTTCTTCCAGGGATGTTTCTTGCTTTCCCTGTACGACTGCACTATAGCGACATTTTTCATCACAACGAGACCAATACCAGTCCCCGCAATTATCCAGATCTCACCACCCACCAAAAAGGCTAAGAAAAGAGCCAAGATGTTAGTAAAATAGCGTATAATATAGCAATTGACAACAGCCATTGTTGCCTCACCTGAAGGACGCCCTTCATTTTTTTTAAGCGTCCACTGGAGGTAATAGTGATTGCCAATACTAACTGCTGTCCCCCAAAGGAGACCGATGAGCAGATATTTCCACAACACCGCTCCTCATCACTCCTTATTACCTCCATTCCCATTGCCATTGCCATTGCCATTGCCATTGCCATTCCCAAGTGTTCTATTGATCATACGGAAAACACCGCGGAATCCGGCAGCAATTCCAAAAAGAGAAAAAACCAGTGTCAGCCAGTAACCTGTCTTATGAAAGATCAATCGATCCAGGTAATATCCCATATAATATCCTATTAACACAGAAGCCGCAAGAGTAATCCCTATATTTGTTACCAATCCCAATGCACGCCATGCACTGGAAGATGCTTTCTTTTTGTCCATTTACACCTTCACCTTAAAATTTGAAAATACATAACTAATATTCTATTCTCTGCTATCAGTAAAATTCCTGCCAACACACAATGGTTACCTAAAAATATTTCTCCGCCGCATTCCCTGCAGGAGAAAAGTCAGCAGGTGGCCGGCCTAGACCGAAATAAGAGTGAATGGCCTGGACAATGCGCACTGCTGCTCTCCCGTCCCCGTAAGGGTTAACAGCATTCGCCATCCCCATGTAAGCATCCTCATCATCCAAAAGACGGCTGACCTCAACCTCAATTTTCCGGCGATCAGTTCCGATCAGCAGCGCAGTACCGAAGCTGACTGCTTCTGGCCTTTCGGTCACCTCACGCAGAACAAGCACGGGTTTTCCCAGAGCGGGGGCTTCCTCCTGGATCCCCCCAGAGTCAGTAAGCACCAGGTAGGACATCTTCATCACATT
>CALGIY010000345.1 GCA_937914965.1 uncultured Thermoanaerobacteraceae bacterium
GGGTGCTCTACAGTTCCTCGATCACCTTTTCAAAAAGGAACTGTAGAGCACCCCCCACTCCAGGCCCTGGCTTCAATCCCAGCACCTTCATGGCATCAAACCCATCAACAGCCAAATCTCTGAGGGAAAAGGGCGGAAGTTCAAAAAGAACAGCATCAATTTGTTTTTTGAAATACTCCAACCTGCCGATGTTTTTATATTTCCCCCCCATAATGTCCGCCCGGCGCAGTTCCAACAAATCCCCCAAATTCTTTAGCCCAATCTTGATAGTAAACCTCCGCACAGCCTTTCTCGTACGGGGTGTAGGATACATATGATTGAGCACAAGAAAGGAAACTTTTTCAATAAAATCCCTGCTGTATTTAAATCTCTTTAAAATATGGCGAGACATTACAGAACTAATTACCTGGTGCCCATAAAAGTGCACACTCTCCGCTTCAAAGCTGATACAGTGCGGCTTTCCGATATCATGCAGCAAGGCCGCCCAGCGGAGATGCAGCTCAGGCCTGATCTCCTTCATCACCAGTAGGGTATGTCCAAAAACATCCTTGATGTGGTAGTCGCTCTGCTCGATCCCGTATGTAGCAGCAAGCTCCGGTATGATAATCTTAAGAATTCCACACTTACGCATCTCTTCCAAGTAGATCTCTGGCCTCTGGCCAACGATGATCTTGTTGAGCCCAGCAGCAACCATCTCCGAAGGGATAGTCCGGGCCAAAGGTACACACTCCACCAGAGCATCCCAGGTTCCTGGGTCAACCATCCATTTCAGGCGGGCATCATCAAAGCGTTTCATCAAATAAAAAACTCCCAGCAGACGCGAGGGGTCTTCCTGGAACCTAGCAGCGGGATCTACCGCCCCCTGAATTACCCCTCTCCCAGAGCACAAAGATTTACACACCTGCCAGGGATCGATCAATAAATCAGAAAATGGGTCATAGGCCAGTGCGTTTACTGTAAAATCAAAAGACCGCAGCTCACCAGCTGGATCATCAACCTGGCAGATGACACCGACGGTAACCCCACTCTCCCACACAGTCAGGGGACCAGATGATTCTTGTGGGGGTAAAACCCGGTCGAAAAGAGCATCCACTATCTCTGGAGGAGCATCGGTTAGCACCATCAAATCCTGGGGTACTAAACCCAGCAGGCAGTCCCGCAGCCCCTCACCGGCAGCAAGAGCTCTATATCCTGCCTGTCGCAGTTCAGCTATGATCTTTAAAACAGGCACAGGTAATGAAATACACATTCTGTTCTCTCCCAAGTTTATTTAAATACTGTTTTCACTTCACCTATAGTTATCAGATAGTTATCGGAAAAAAATAACCCAGATCAACTTATATCATCTGGAGGTGAGTTCTGGCAAGACCAGTCACTAGATAATGAGCACAGTACCGAAACTGTGTTATCTCTCATAAATAATTATCCTTTGCATATGTTGACAATATCATACACTATTGACAATGTTCGTCACCCATGTTACGTTATATCTAGGGTGTTTTGCAGATTAAGGAGCAAAATGCCCATCTGCTTTTTACCGCTATTCCATTTTATGGGTACTCAAGGAGGCTGATCAGAGTGTCCAAAAAAGTGTCCAAAAAATACAGATTTCCCAAAGCAACCTTCGAAAATCTAGTCAAACAACTGGTAGATATAGAAGAAGGAAAAAACCAACTTCTCAATGAATATTACCCTGAACCAACCCCTGAGCGCAGGGAATTTGAAAAAACCTTAGACAGTTATATTCTAAATGTCGATAAGCTCGTGAAAAGTGCCTGCGTGTCAGAAGAGTCAGAAGAGTCAGAAGAAATATTTCCCTTTGTGACCATCGGTTGTCAGGTTGAGGTAGAAGATATCGAAAGCGAAGAAAAATACATTTTCCGCATTGTCACGCCATTTGAAAGCACAGTAGAAAAAGGTGATATTTCTTATCTTTCTCCTATGGGGAAATCCCTGCTCATGAAAAAATCAGGAGAAAAAACGGAGGTCAAGGCGCCAGGAGGCACCTTTTGCTATAAAATAAAAACAATCAGGCACCCCTGAACAACCCAACCCTATTCGCCGCACTATTTACCGCTAAAATACCCGCCACCATATAATAATTTTTCCATCATCAATCACTATTCTGCTATGTTTTACCTCTTCATCAACAAAAACCTAACCAGTACTGAGTTTTTATTTTCCTGTAAAGAACAACATATTTAATATGGAAATAAAAATTGCCACAGCAAAAGCAAGCCAGAAGCCCGGTATGTGGAGTCCCCCAATCAATGCACCGGTCAGCATCACCATCAGGGTGTTGATCACCAATGTGAAAAGGCCAAAGGTCAGGATTTTGATCGGAAGTGTCAGCAAAACCAGGATCGGCCGCACCAGGACATTGACCACACCAAGCACAACCCCCGCCCAGAGCAAAGCTGAAGGGGTATCATAGGTAATTGCCGGAAAAAACCGCGCAGCAAGATAAAACCCTACAATATTGACAATGAACTTTAAAACCGCATTACGCAAAAATCCCCACTCCTCTCTTCCTTTTCTGGAAACTAATATACTAGACATTTCCTCAATAATCAAATGGACACGGGGACTGCTCTACTATCCACCGACTTTAAAACACATGGTACTACATGACAATATACCGTTAGTGTACCATTTATGATATTATCAGGGAAGAGCTTTATAACTCCGGGGGGAGGGGAGAACTGTGACCAAGGAGCAGAAATTCTTTAATGCTCTAAAGGATCTCTTTGTGGGAGCCCAGGTCAAAGGAAAGTCGGGCTACATTAAGTTGATGCAGGCTAGATCGCACTACTACGAAGAAATTGTCTTTCCCAAACTGCTAGAGGATATTGACCGCTTGCTTGCTCCCTTCCCTGAGTACCGGCAGGAGCTTTTAGAACAACTCTACGACTTTTTCAGCCGCTACATCAGTCCCACCGGTTCCATTTGCTTCTACAACCCCACCCAACACGACATCGCACTTCTTTTTTGGAAAACCCACATGCTTTACTATGTGAAAACAGACCGTCTCTACAATGATCTAGAGGTGAAACTGGACGGGATTAAGTTCTTCTTCGATGTATCCAAACTGGAACACAAGAAAGCCAATGAAAAACAGGAATTCACCTACGAATTCCAAGAGAAGATAGACGACAGCACCCTTATATTTGAGGTCACCTCACGTAAAACGACCAGCAAAAATAGCTTGGATGACATCCTGTGTCAACTCCAGGAAAAAGGATTGGAAGTAGAAAAAAAGCTTATTAAGCGCGCCATTAAAATGTTCGAGCACCAAAATGAAATAGATTACTTCATTAACAAAGACGCCCAGTACTTCCTGGAGGAACAGTTTCGCCTCTGGTTTCTCCAACACCTCTTTTCCAGCAGCAGAGATTGGACTGAGAATGGCATTAAAAAACTGCAGGTTCTGAAAGAGATTGCCTTTGAGATCATTTCCTCAATCAGCCGGTTTGAAAATAAACTGATACAGATCTGGAACAAACCAAAATTTGTCCTCAACTTGTCTTATGTGATTACACTGGATCGGATCACTGCCAGAGACATGCATCTCTTCCACCGCCTTACCAACCACCCCGGCATCGGCCCCCAGGTAGAGGAGTGGCAAGAACTGGGGCTTGTGGGGGATAACTTTCAGGTAATTGACATTATTAATAAAAAATCGCACCACCACCTGCCCATTGACACGAAATATTTTAGGGATCTCGAAGGGGAGATCCTTTCCCTTTTCCGCCTGGATGAAGAACTGGATGGATGGCTGATCAAAAGCGAAAACTACCAAGCATTGAACACCATCCTCCCCAAATTCCAAGACAGGGTACAGGTAATCTACATTGACCCCCCCTTTAACCATGAACAAGACGCCGGCTACCACTATTCAGTCAAATACAATGATGCCACCTGGATTACCCTACTAGAGAACAGACTGCAGCTGGCCCGAGAGATCCTGAAAAAAACAGGCTGTATCTTTGTCCGCTGTGACTATAACGGTAACATGTATGTCCGACTCCTGATGGACCAGGTTTTCGGCCCAGAGAACTTCAAGAACGAGATCATTGTCCGCAGATCAGGGATTCAAAAGGCGGCCAAAAACAAGTTTTTAGTAGCCACTGACTCCCTTTTCTTCTACTCTAAAACCGAAGAAGGGAAACCGGAAAATATCTATGAACACCGAGAAACAAATTGGCTTCCCTTTGTGCACTATCCTGGCCCCAGGAAAACCAAACAGAACCGCATTGTTTTTAATTATGTACTGGAACCTCCCCCAGGTCGCCACTGGGGGCTAAAGCAGGAACTTATCGATAAGTGGGCAGCTAAAAGGTGGGTGCGTTTTCGCTGCCGGGGATGCGGTTATGAACATTATGATGGAGAATGGAAGGGCTGCCCGAAGTGTGGTTCACAAGAGTTCATCCCCGAACTGAAAAACCCGCCAAAAAAAATCGACTCCAATTGGACAAACATTCAAAGCTACACCCAGGACCCCGCCTTCCCCACCCGTAATGCAGAGGAACTATTAAAAAGGATCATTGAAGCAACATCAACTGCAGGTGAGATCGTGATGGATTTTTTCCTGGGCTCCGGCACCACTACAGCTACCGCCCACAAAATGGGACGAAAGTGGATCGGGGTAGAGATGGATGATCGCTTCTATACCTATTTACTGCCCAGAATGAAAAAGGTATTATCTGGGGAACAGTCGGGGATTTCAAAGGAAGTCAACTGGCAGGGAGGCGGATTTTTCAAGTACTGCGAACTGGAACAGTATGAAAATACTTTGCAGTCCTTCTATTCAAGCCGAGTATGATGGGATTGATCAAACCACCGTTCCAGTGGTAAAATAGTATCTATAATTCTCAATAGGAATCCTGAATCCATAACGGGATAAACTTACTCCTGGTTAACTAACAAATAGGAGAGTATAATGAGGACTGTTGACAAACAGTCTTTTTACATTTAGAGGAAGTGATATAGATGACACAGATTACATGTGACAGGATTCGAAATTTAGCAATTATCGCTCATGTTGATCATGGCAAAACCACTCTAGTCAACGGGATGCTCAAACAGAGTGGTGTATTCCATGAAAGGCAGGTAGTGGAAGACCGGGTGATGGACCGTAGCGATCTGGAACGGGAACGGGGTATCACCATCATGTCCAAAAACACCGCGGTCTTCTATGATGGATACAAACTGAATATCGTGGATACCCCAGGGCACGCTGACTTCGGAGGAGAAGTGGAGCGCATCGTGCAGATGGTAGACGGGGTCCTGCTTCTGGTAGATGCCTTTGAGGGACCGATGCCCCAGACCCGCTTTGTGCTCAAAAAAGCGCTGGCTGCGGATCTGGTGCCTATTGTGGTCATCAATAAGATCGACAGGCCCAATGCCCGTCCTATTGATGTGCTGGACGAGATTTTGGAACTGTTTATCGATTTGGATGCCAGTGAAGATCAGCTGGATTTCCCAGTGGTCTACAGCAATGGCCGTGAAGGAACAGCATCCCTGGAACCGGACAAACCAGAAGTCGATTTGAAGCCACTGTTCGACATGATCGTATCCAAGATTCCGGCGCCAAAGGGAGATCCGGAACTACCCCTGCAGTTGGGAGTCACCTTGATTGATTATGACACCTATCTAGGGCGCCAAGCTGTAGGACGCATCCAGCAGGGACAGATCAAGAACAAGCAGACTGTTGCGGTGATTGGGGCTGATGGAGTACCTCACAACCAGCACCTATCTGCCCTCTATACTTTCGATGGCCTGAAAAAAGTGCCGGTAGAGGAAGCCAGTGCCGGAGAGATAGTGGTCGCAGCCGGTTTGGATGATATCAATGTCGGGAACACCATCGCTGACCCGGAGAACCCTCAGCAGTTGGATTTTATTCCTATTGATGAGCCCACGGTCGCGGTCACTTTTCTGGTCAACAAAAGCCCCTTTGCGGGGCGGGATGGACAATATGTCACTTCACGGAAACTGGGAGAAAGACTCTTCCGGGAAGCGGAATCAGATGTCAGCCTGCGAGTAAAAGCAACTGAAAGCCCTGATGCCTTTCTAGTAGCCGGCAGGGGTGAACTGCATCTGTCCATTCTCATCGAGACCATGCGCCGGGAAGGATATGAGTTTGAGGTATCCAGGCCACGGGTTATCGAGCGTGAAATCAATGGGGTGCGCTGTGAGCCGATCGAGGACCTGATCGTAGAGGTACCAGAGGCCTATGTCGGCACTGTGATGGAACGCTTGGGACCCCGAAAAAGCGAAATGATCAACATGCAGCAGAAAGGTGATGGACAGGTACACCTGGAATACCATATCCCTACCAGGGGCCTGTTTGGATTCCGTTCTGAGTTATTGACAGAAACCAGGGGTACGGGCATTATCTATCACTCTTTCCACCACTACGCCCCTTATACAGGCGAAATACAGACACGCCTCAGGGGATCCCTGGTCGCCTGGGAAAACGGAGTTTCCAGCGGCTACGGGCTAGAAAACGCCCAGGATAGAGGGGAACTTTTTGTGGATGTCGGAGTACCGGTATATCCGGGTATGGTCGTCGGAGAGAATGCCCGTCCCGGTGATATCGCGATCAATATCTGTAAAAAGAAACGCCTGACTAACATGCGGAGCTCTACCGCTGATATAGCAATCAAACTGTCCACAGCCCGGGAAATGAGCCTTGAGCAGTGCCTGGAATTCATAAGTGATGATGAACTGCTGGAAGTCACCCCGAAGAATTTGCGTATGAGGAAAAAAGGGTAGGCTAAAGCAAAACAGGCTTCTCCCGGCAGCTGCTGGGCTGGGTGCAACAAATCATTAATTTTATAAGTTTTATACGAAATAAGGTTATAGGAGTTAGGCTGCCGCATTTTGTGCGGAGAACCTAACTCCTATTTTTCATCCTCAACAACATCCACATATTCTGTCCCGGAATATCCTTCAGGATCACATTGAAAGGTATAGCATAAAAAGTCTTCCATGCTGTCGAAGGTCCGCCCATCTTTGGATCTCACAACAGTTTGCTCATGGTTTAGGTAGCGGAAAGTTTCCGGTTCTCCCGCAATCGGGTAGGCACGAAAAACAATTTCTTGCTGGTCTGCATGTTCCAGATACTCCCGTAATTCATCAGGAGTGTGAAAACGGGTGCAAGGTTGTCCATCCCGGGAGGGGCAAGACTTATCTTGATTTGTAATTGTTGGTGTCGTGTTTTCTGGTTTGTTGATCATTATGGGCACCTCCTCTGTTGTTAGGTTGCCCGTAAGTGGGGTGAGTCATTATTCCATAATCTTTTCCACAGGATGGCGCAAAACAGTTCTCATCTTTTCCGGTGCGACCCTTCTGAAATCAGATTATATAGATTTCATGGTGCTTGCCGCAGTTGTAAAATGTTGTCTAAAATAAATTTTCTACAATTAACTTGTTTATTATTTGACTGTTTCCTGCTCTTGTGCATAATCCTTACCCGCCTCCCGGGCTAGGTGCTACCATTAAATGCGTTATCAGCGTACCTAAGAGGAATTGAAACGGC
>CALGIY010000346.1 GCA_937914965.1 uncultured Thermoanaerobacteraceae bacterium
ATCTCGGCCACACCGGCGTAGTGGAAGGTACGCATGGTCATCTGCGTGCCCGGCTTCCCCTTCTTTGGAGAGCCGCTCCAACTTAGGGATCACTATTGTCAGCAGCTGCATGATGATCGATGCGTTAATATAAGGGGTAATGCTCATGGCAAAGACGGAAAGGCGCCTAAAAGCACCCCCTGATATCACATCAAAAATCCCAAACAGCTGACCCTGAAGCAATTTTTCCAGCGCAGCGGTGTTAATCCCCGGTACTGGAACATGGGCACCGATACGGAAAACCAGAAACATCAACAGGGTAAAGATGATCTTTTGTCTGAGATCCGTTACCTTCCAGGCACTCCGCAGGGTTTCGAGCACCTAGATCACCTCAACTTTACCGCCCGCAGCTGTTACTTTCTCCGCGGCGCCTTTACTCACCTGGTGAACCTTAATAGTTAATGACCTGTCCAGGTCACCTTTCCCCAGGAGTTTTACCTTGATACTTTGCTTCTTTATTAACCCCTCTGTATAGAGGAGTTCCGGTGTTACAACTGCACCTTCTGGGAAACGTACAAGGTCTCTGATATTAACAATTGCTGTCTCTTCCCGGAAGATGTTGGTGAATCCGCGCTTCGGGATACGCCTTGTAAGAGGCATCTGTCCGCCCTCAAATCCGCGTCTTGTACCGCCTCCGGAGCGCGAGTTCTGTCCTTTTTGTCCTCTACCTGCAGTTTTTCCCAGGCCGGAACCAATGCCGCGCCCTTTTCGCTTTTTCCCCACACGCGACCCAGGGGCTGGTTTTAAGTCATGGAGCTTTATCATTCCACTCCCCTTCCTTCTCATCAACTAGCACATTCTGTAGTAAATAGTTGATCCTGATCTTCTCGGGCTGCGGATCAGCGCAAGTAATAATATTACTACGCCTCCTACCCGATTAATTCCTCTACTGTTTTCCCACGTAACCGCGCCACTTCTTCTCTACGTTTGAGGCTCTGCAGCCCCTGAACAGTGGCACGAACAACGTTATTGGGATTGGATGAACCTAGGGACTTGGTCAGGATATCCTGAATCCCTGCTGCCTCTAAAACAGCACGCACGGGACCCCCGGCAATCACACCTGTACCAGGTGCAGCGGGTTTGAGCAGGACTCTCCCTGCACCGAACTCCCCGATCACTTCGTGAGGAATTGTTGTGCCTCTCATTGGAACCTCAAACATTTTCTTTTTGGCATCTTCAATCCCTTTTCGGATCGCTTCAGGCACTTCACTTGCCTTCCCATTTCCAGTTCCAACACGCCCCTTGGAATCACCCACAACAACCAGTGCGCTGAAACTGAACCTACGGCCACCCTTGACAACTTTGGCAACTCGATTGATACTGACTATTTTTTCTGCAAATTCATTATCGGGGTTATTTCGCAAAACAGGTACTCCCTCCCTTCTTTAGAAATCCAGGCCATGTTCCCTGGCAGCATCGGCAAGAGCAGCA
>CALGIY010000347.1 GCA_937914965.1 uncultured Thermoanaerobacteraceae bacterium
AGGTGTAACCTTCCGCGGTACCCTCGGTAGTGAAACATTAGGATGCTTCTAAAGCTAATGCATATATTTCTGGCAGTGTTTACTCACAGTTCTCCAGGCCACAATAGGGACACTGGACACGAACAGCTATTTACTTCACTGCTGCAGCAGATAGACTGCATTTCTGAGAGGTACTGGATAGGTTCTCACACTGCATCCGCATCATGAATAATCTAACTGAAGTCTGGTGTCCAAGGACCTGGCCCCTAGATACACATTTAATTAAGATACAATGTTTATTTAATCTCTATGGTAAAATCAATTGGAAATAGATAGTTCTGTCATCGTTACACAGCAGCTGCCGGAGCCAATTAGCAGGTTACCCGACATACACTTGTACAGTCTAGCCCTGCCGGGAGAATTGTACCCTTGTCTCGCTCTGGCGGAAAAAGCTGCAAGATGCAGAACTGTTCAAACCTTTTATAATATTTTCTAATAAAGGAGATCTGGCCTCATGGATAATAGGAAATTGCAAGAACTGCTTCAAAATGTACGTGATGGTAAGATCAGCGTTAAAGAGGCCGAAAAAACACTTAAATACCTTCCCTATGCTGACATTAACACCGCCAAAATTGACCACCACAGGAGCATCCGCCGGGGGATGCCTGAAGTAATTTTTTGCCAAGGAAAAACCCCAGAACAATCCTTGGCTGTTTTCCAAGAATTAGCGAAACACAATGAATGTGTCCTGGCCACCCGGGTTTCTCAGGAAACAGCATCCCTGATCAGGTCGCAGTTTCCTGATGCTTGCTACTGCCAGGAGGCAAAAATCCTTTTCCTCAGCACCGGTGAAAACAGACCGCGCACTGGCAAGATCGCTGTCTTGACCGCAGGTACAAGCGACCTCCCGGTCGCCGAAGAAGCAGCCCTTACTGCAGAAGTGTTGGGCAGTGAAGTGGTCCGGATCTATGATGTGGGTGTTGCGGGAATTCACCGCATCTTCCCATACTTGGAGGATATCGATAAGTGCCAAGTTTTAATTGCTGTTGCTGGGATGGAGGGGGCATTGCCCGGTGTTGTGGCAGGACTTACAGACAAGCCAGTTATCGCTGTTCCCACCAGCACCGGGTATGGAGCAAACTTCGGGGGTCTGGCAGCACTGCTAGCGATGCTCAACAGCTGCTCTCCGGGAGTTGGTGTGGTAAACATCGACAACGGTTTCGGTGCGGCAGTATTGGCCTATTTGATCATAAAAAACAGTTTTCAGGGAGAGGCTTGACAGACCCTGTGTCCCATGCAGATCAATTTGTGTATCTTTTCAGTCATTAATATCCAGCTATGTTAATATTAATGGGAAACAGGTGGCAAATAGATGTCTGAGCCACCCCAACCCTGACTTCGCCTGTATTTACATCTTTCTGGTAGTGCCGTACGTGCGGCATACATAATTGCTCTTAACTCTGCGCTGTTACCAGAGGTAACATAGGTGTTTTCAATAAAAATCTTTGAAACCCAGGAGGAGATCAACGATGAAAGCTATATACCTTGACTGCTTTTCAGGGATCAGCGGAGACATGTGCCTTTCTGCATTGGTGGATCTTGGTGTGCCGCCTAATGTACTCCTAGAGACAATTGAACAGATGCACATCCCGG
>CALGIY010000348.1 GCA_937914965.1 uncultured Thermoanaerobacteraceae bacterium
TCGGCGCCTGTTCTACCTTTGTGGAAGCCCTGCTCCTGGGGGGAATACTGTTGGATGGTGGCTTTTCACAGCGTGTTCTCCTGGCGTCTGTCAGCCATCACCTTACTGCAGAAAGGCAGTTTCGCTTTCCTGTAGAACAAGGGGTACAGCGCCCAGCAACTGCCCAATGGACGGTTACTGCTGCAGGCGCCTTGGTTCTGGAAAGGCAGGGAGAGGGGCCGCGGTTGACCGGGGGGACCGTGGGCAAAGTGGTGGATCTAGGTATTTCCGATGCCAACAATATGGGCGCGGCCATGGCCCCGGCAGCAGCCGATTCAATTTTGACCCATTTCCAGGACACAGGAACAAACCCAGATTCCTATGACTTAATTCTGACAGGAGATCTAGGGAGTGTAGGACAGGATGCCTTGGTTCAACTGCTCAAACAACGTGGTTACGATCCCGGAGAAAAATTACAGGACTGTGGTTTGCTGGTCTACGATACCGACAGGCAGGATATGCATGCTGGGGGCAGTGGGTGTGGGTGTGCTGCAGGTGTTTTTTCAGGGTTGATTATGCAGAAACTTAGGGAAAAACAGTATCAGCAGATCCTTTTTGTTGCTACAGGTGCATTGATGAGCCCTGTTAGTTCTCAACAAGGGGAATCAATACCAGCTGTCGCTCATGCTGTTGTGATTTCTACGATGTAAGGGGGGTGGAGTGGCTGACTTATCTTCTCGCTTTTGTTGTAGGTGGGCTGATCTGTGTGATCGGACAACTCTGGATGGACCTGACCAGGCCTTCCATAACACCCGCTCATATCTTGGTCGCGTATGTTACCGGAGGAGCAATTTTGAGCGCCTTTGGTCTTTACCAACCCTTGGTAGACCTGTCTGGCGCTGGAGCAACCATTCCCCTCTCCGGGTTTGGTCACAGTCTGGCTCAGGGGGCTATCCGGGCCGTAAATGAAAAGGGTCTGCTCGGTGCTTTTGCTGGGGGGATCGAGGCTACAGCAGTTGGTGTTACTGCAGCGGTGATTTTCGGTTATGTTACTGCAGTGCTTTTCAATCCCCACAGTTAGGAAAAGGATTGACAGACCTAATATGAATATATTCACAATATGTGGTTACAGTATCTAATTAATGCAAGATACTTGTAGTTATAGGAAGTAGAAACAAAAAAATCCGTGTTGGGAACTAGAGGTCAGAGAACATGAAAATAGGCATTCCCCGTGCTTTGCTTTATTACTATTACTACCCGCTCTGGCGGGAATTTTTTACTCAATTGGGTCTGGAAGTGGTTCTTTCACCAACAACCAATAAAGGCATTTTAGATGCTGGGATTAAGAATACTTTGAGTGAGGTCTGCTTGCCTGTTAAGGTGTTTTACGGGCATGTTTCAGCCCTTGCTGATAAGGTAGACTACCTGTTTGTGCCTCGGATTAACAGGGTGGAGCCGAAAGCATACATCTGTCCCAAGTTTATGGGGCTGCCTGATATGTTGAAAGCACGCCTGCAGCAGATGCCTCCTTTTATCGACACCGCTGTTGATGCGGGGATGGATGGGAATCCCGTTCAGTGTTGGGTGGACTGTTTTCAGGAGGTAGGGAGCAAGTTCACTCATAATCATCAACTGGTAAACAGCTCTATCGCAGCTGCTTTTAGAACGCAGCAGGAGTTTCAGAGGCGTTTAACTGGTGGCATGTTGATCCCGGATGCCCTGGAAAATGACTGTGTTCCTGAGGTCGCGGCTACTTCCCAGCAGAATTATACCTTAAGGATCGGTCTTCTTGGTCATCCATACAATCTTTATGATGCATATATCAGCATGAACCTGATCCACAAGCTGCAGAGCATGGGTTCCTTTGTGGTGACACCCGAATCTTTGAGTGTGGATGAAATTGAAGATGAAGCCAGGAAACTCCCCAAAAGGTTGTTTTGGACTCTAGGAAAAAGGATGATCGGTTCTGCTCTTAATTTTTATGCCAGCAAAGAGTTGGATGGGTTGATTTACCTGACCTCTTTCGGTTGTGGGCCAGAATCTTTAGTGGAGGAACTGGTGGCTAGGTGGGCAAAGCAGCAGGGTAACCTTCCCTATTTGATGATTACCATTGACGAGCATACGGGTGAGGCGGGGATGGTTACACGTCTTGAGGCATTTACGGAAATGATAAAACGGAGGCAAAAACATGAAAATCACCTATCCTCACATGGGGAACCTCTACATAGTGGTTAGGGCGCTCCTGACAACCCTCGGGTTGGATGTGGTGCTGCCGCCGCCCACATCCAGGCGAACTGTGGAACTGGGAGTGCGGTATTCACCCGAGTTTGCCTGCTTTCCCTTTAAACTTAATTTGGGAAATTACCTGGAAGCGCGGGAACTTGGGGCTGATACCATCCTGATGGCTGGTGGAGTAGGTCCTTGTCGCTTCGGCTATTATGCCGAGGTACAGCGCCAGATTTTATCTGATCTGGGTTCGGAGATGGATATGGTGGTGCTGGAACCACCAGATGTGAGCTATAAAGAACTCAAGGAGAAGATCCGTCACCTGGTCGGGGATATCTCTTGGTGGAAGGTGATCAAGGCTATTAGACTTGCCTGGTATAAAGCCAGGGCCATTGATGCTGTGGAGGAGAAACTGCTGTACCTGCGGCCGCGTGTATATGAACCATATCTGCTGGAAAGATACTACCATCGAGCACTGCACGAGATTGACGCTCTTTCCCACCGTAGGGCAGTTCAGGGAGCGGTCCGTGATTTTATCAAAAAGGTTGGAAGTATGCCGCAGCGGTCTGGGGAGTTTCTGCGTGTGGGCCTGGTGGGGGAAATCTTCACTATTCTCGAGCCCACTGCTAACTATGATCTCGAGAAGCGTTTGGGTTTATTAGGTGTGGAGGTGACGAGGAGCATCTGGTTGAGCATTTGGATCAACGAGCATCTCTTCGGTGGTTTACTCCGGGTCAGTAATGAGTGCAGAGATGATCACCATTTGGCTCCACCATACCTGAACTCCTTTGTGGGAGGTCATGGGAAAGAGACTGTGGGTTGTACTGTTGGTTTTGCCCAGCGAAACTATGATGGAGTGATTCAGGTGGCACCCTTTACTTGTATGCCGGAGATCGTCGCCCACTCGGTGCTCCCTGCTGTTTCTAAGGATTATGGTATTCCGGTATTGACCTTTTACCTGGATGAACAGTCAGGAGAGGCTGGAATTCAAACGAGGCTAGAGGCGTTTGTTGATCTTATTGCGGCTCACAGCCATGATCAGAAGGGAGGAATGCTGAGTGGATCTGTTTTTGGGAATTGATGTCGGGTCTGTCAGTACCAACCTGGTTTTAATCGACTATGAGGGAGAACTTTACCTGCGTCCACTTTATCTGCGTACCCAAGGACAGCCCATAACAGCAGTCCAGCAGGGGTTGGTCTTGCTGAAGGAGCAGTTGACCTCTGAAGATCGCATCAGGGGAGTTGGTACCACAGGAAGTGCCCGTTCCCTGGCTGGCGTCTTGGTAGGGGCAGACATTGTAAAAAATGAGATTACCTCTCATGCTGTTGCCGCACTGCATAAAGTTCCTGGAGTGCGGACAGTTTTAGAGATCGGGGGACAGGATTCTAAAATTATTGTCCTCAGGGATGGTATTGTAGTGGATTTTGCTATGAACACTGTTTGTGCTGCGGGAACCGGTTCCTTTCTTGACCAGCAGGCTAACCGGCTCAACCTGTCTATTGAGAATTTCGGAGAAGTGGCTTTACAGGCTGAAAACCCTGTGCGGATCGCTGGACGCTGCACTGTTTTTGCCGAGTCAGACATGATTCACAAACAACAGATGGGGCACTCCTTGTCCGATATAGTTGCTGGACTTTGTGATGCCCTAGTTCGCAACTATCTGAATAATATCGGCAAAGGGAAGGAGATCAATCCCCCGGTAGTTTTCCAGGGCGGAGTTGCGGCCAATGCTGGGATGAGGACTGCCTTCGAGAAAGCACTGGAAACTGAGATTATCATCCCTCAGCATTTTGATGTGATGGGGGCTTATGGTGCAGCCATGCTTGCCCGGGATCAAACCAGTGAGCAGGGGAGAGAAACACGGTTTCGTGGTTTTAAGGTTTCCTCCCAGGATTTTCAGAACTGCAGCTTTATTTGCCAGAAATGTCCCAATGCCTGTGAGGTCATTGAGATCAAGCAGGGCAAAGAGCTGCTCGCCAGGTGGGGGGATCGCTGTGGGCGATGGAGTGTTACAGAAACAGAAGCCGGCTGTGTCCCTGTTTAGTAGGTTATTACCAAAAAATCCTTGACAATTTTTATCATCTTGGTAATATTAATATACCAATTAAATATTTTAGATGAGGAGAGATGAGCTGAGATGAGTCTGAGAAGAGTGCTGCTTGATGAGCGCGAAATTCCACAGGTATGGTACAATCTGCAGGCGGATCTGCCTGCACCGGTACCCCCACCACTTCATCCTGTTACCCAATGTGAGTTACAACCTGATGATCTTGCTGCTATTTTCCCACCTGATCTGATCGAACAGGAGATGTCTCGGAAAAGGCTGATCGACATTCCTGGTGAGATCATGGATATCTATCGCTCCTGGAGGCCGACTCCACTTTTCCGCGCCACCAAATTGGAAAAAGCGCTAGATACTCCTGCGCGTATTTTCTACAAGGATGAGGGTGTCAGCCCCGCAGGAAGTCATAAACTGAACACCGCGGTGGCACAGGTTTTCTATAA
>CALGIY010000349.1 GCA_937914965.1 uncultured Thermoanaerobacteraceae bacterium
CATCTAAAAAATGCACGGTCTGTGCGAAAATTGAGGAGGAGAATTAATGAAGAAAAAGATTTCGATTCTGCTGGCTGTTGCTCTCTGTGTAGTGCTGATGTGCTGTGGCTGCGCCAACGATAAAGCGAATGGAGAAAAAGAACCTGTGGAAAACAATAAAGAGGCCACTGCAGATAAAACCGGTATGAGCCGCATCAACATTTTTGAAACCGGTGTCTTGGAACTTACTACCCAAGATGTTGACAACAAAGGTACTACTGTTGCTGCCTATGCGGTTAAAGATTATGTAGACAAGGCTTTTGCCAACGCTCCCGCTGACCCAGTTGTTTTGGTAGCCTCTGACGGCTACAGCGCTTCCACAAAGGCTGACGAGTTTATGAAGCATTTTATTACCATGGAAGGTGAAAGTGCTCCCTTGTTTGTAGGCCCCGAGCTTTCTGGCGAACTAAAAGTCAAATATTTGCAGTATATTAAAACTGCCAACGAATCTATCTGCTTTGTAGCAGACAGCTTAAAAGTAAGTGACATTTTCTCTACTCTCGGCATGGTAGAAGCTGATAACTACAAATTTGTTGCCAGTGACGGATTCTCTGTCGAGGTAGCTGCTGCAGATATCGCTGAGTGTACTCTTAATAAAAAAGACAAATCTGTAAACGCTGCTATTCCCGCTCTCACCGGCGGCGATCTGCGAGAGGTCCTTTATATCGAAGCAATTAAATAAAATCGAAGGGCAAAACAACATTTTAAGCGCTATAACCAGTCAAGAGCTGGTTATAGCGCTTTTATAGTCCTGATCTACTGACTGCTTTTGGGCAGCTCTTAACTTGGCTGCTTATTTGCGCATATTGCTTGTTTTTGCTGGATATTTTCCCGACTACGAACTAGCCCCGCGACCCTTTATTCTTGTTTTTGTTTTCTATATCTATAGACCCCATAAACAATACCTGCCAGCAAAATAAACGGCCACACCAACAAAATTCCTTTGGCAAACAGGGTGAGGGTGTTAACAAACAGCTTCCATCCATCTTCAAAGCTTATTTTTGCTGTATTGGATATGTCCAGCTTCTGGTACAGTTCAATGTTTAACAGGCTGTAATCGGTTGTGTTATCCAAATACTTAATTTGTCCACTAATGTTTTCAATTGAAGTTCTGATGCGGGTAAGCTCATTTTCTATTTTCAGCATTTCTTCAATGTTGGAGGCTTTGCTGTACATATCAACTAATCTTTTTTCCTGAGCTTCGAGTGTTGCCAATCTTGCTTTGAGGTCTATATATTCTGTTGTTACATCTCTTGTTGTTATTTGTGAATGATCTACACGCCCGATGTCTTTGATCTCGGAATAAAGTATCTCGAAGTTTTCTTCAGGAAACTTGACTGCCATAAAAACAACTTTTTTATTCTTTTGTACATTGAGGCTGGAATCCTTAATATAACCCTTATACTTTTCTGTTAAACCTGCAATTTCATCTTCTGCTTGGGCAATGTCTTCAATCTCAATGGTTAAACTGCCATTTTTAATGATTTTTTGTTCAATACTGCTGTTCTGAGGCTGCTCTGTGTCTCCTCTTTCAGCAGTCTCTGATCCTAAATTATCCTGAGCACTCCTCGCATAATCAGATTGAGGCATACTGTTATCCACGCTTTTATTAGCACAACCAATGTTAAAACATAAAACCGATACTACTAATAATAATAGAATCCCCACTATGGTCAAATGTTTCTTTTTGATTAATATCCCCTCCCTTGGTTTGATAAGTTAATAATATTACTAATAACACCATATTTACAAGTTAAATAATAACAACAAACAACCAAACATGGATGAAAACGGGGGTTTGACTGGCTCACTTTCAAAGCTGTCAAACCCCTTGCTGTTGTTCAATTTAGCAGAGAGAAACGAGCCGAAACCGGCTCGCTGTTCTGCAGATTGTGCTTATAAGCTGAAAATTACATTCTTTTTGCATAGTAATTAGAGAAAAATAATACTAAAATAAGTTCGATGATAATCAAAGCGCACGCCATTATAATAATAGGTTTATCTGCTCCCATAAATCCAAGAGTTAAAATAAATACAAGCAGCAGATAATTCATAATTTTAGCGACCGAATAACCTGTTTTTTCCCGTATTCTGATACTGCGTTCGTCATTAACTTCTACAGCTTTGATTCTTTTAATTTCTTCGTCTTCTGCAGCGGAAACTATGAAAGACTGAATAAACCAACCAATTCCTAAAACCAACAGAGCAGCTCCCAACCCGATGCATAAACCTGACACCATTTTTACTTCATCTGCTGTTAAAACAAAAGCGCCCACCAATAAAAGAATAATCCCTAGTGCTGCCTGTAACGCGAACATTCCTCGTTTATGTTTCATTTTGATTCCTCCTCAGCAATAAATATTTCTTCGGCTGCCCATTTTCTAAAGAACCTAAAGTAAACAAATCGTCCCACTGCCACTTAATTTTTTATCATGTTCCCCTCGGGGAACTACCGGAGAGGGCCGGCACTGGTGGACAGCAGAACCGGCCCCCTGCCCATCCCACACACACTGCCACCCGTTAACCCTCCAGCCATATTGTTTCCTGTTTCATGGAAAGCATGCTTTACATATAATATAAACCTTGAACCCTTCAATGTCAAGCACGCTTTCCATAATAACATATAAAAAGCACGCCGACCCCCATCGAAACAAAAAAGGGTTTTACTGGCTCTCTTTCATAACTGTCAAACCCCCGGTAAAATTCCAAAATACTATTCAAGTATAAATAATTCTTCAACTGTAGTTTCCAAAAGTCTTGCCAATTTCATTGCAAGTTCCAAAGACGGGTTATATTTATTATTTTCAATTGCGTTTATAGTTTGTCTTGTGACATTCAATTGGATTGCTAAATCTTCCTGTCTAAAGCCAAACTTTTTTCGTGTTTCTAAAATTTTATTTTTCATTTTAATTCGTTTTCCATTTCAGAATTTCTTGTGCAGCAAAAAAAACTAAATTCTGAGAAATCAGCAGTATAAAAGGTAATCCAAATGTACGTGTTTGAACAAAATCATAAACAACCCATACAAATAAAAAGATAACAGCATACAGCCATGCTGCTTTAATTGCTTTTAATGAAATACTTAGTTCCATTTCGTCCATTTTTCTCATCATCATACCTCCAAAATATTTAACAAAATGTAAAACACTCTTTACATTTTCATTATACCGCTGAAGCTGCCAATGTCAAGAACCTTTTACATTAGGATTTAATTATGGTACCTGGTTTGCTTTATTGCTTTAGTGGTTACCTCCGCCTACAGTTATGAGATAAAAAAATCCCTTCTCATGTCCTTCTTCAGGCATGGAAAGGGATTAGTGATATCTGGCGGAGAGGGTGGGATTCGAACCCACGAAGGGGCTCATCACCCCTTACTCGATTTCGAGTCGAGCGCCTTCAACCGGGCTCGGCCACCTCTCCGTGTATTAGTTTAACTTCCCGGAACACCGGGTCAGATTATTAAAACACCATTTAAAATTATATAAGCTTCTGGTTTAACTGTCAAAGTCATTTCCAAACTGGCGTTGTGCGTAATTTTGGAAGCGACCCGCTGGTACAGTACCGTCCGCATTGAACAGGAACGAACGGGTGCCTGAGATATCCCATATCTGCATTTGTCTCCAGACCGCCAAGCGCAGTAACGCAGTGAAGCAATAAAGCAAACCAGGTACCATTTTAGGAGGAGACTTTGATTTCTGAGTATTCTGGTTTTCCGCTGCTCATCGTAATCAGCAAGACCGAGATGATGACCAGGATGATTCCGCTGATCATTTGCCAGGAAAGGGGCTCGCCAAGAACCAGGAAACCGGCAATAATACTCACATTCGGCTCCAAAGTGCTCAAGATCGAGGCGCTGGTCGGACCGATCATCTTAATACCCTTCGCAAAGAGAATCAAGGCTGCCGCGGTGCAGAATATGGAGATGAGAACCATATACAGAACCCCTGCAGTGGTTATCTTCCATGCCCAATCCCCCCGCAGCACCTCCAGGAAAAAGGAACCGATACCGGAGAACAGGCAGACATAAAAGATCAATACTATACTATTCAGCTTCTCCAACTCTCGTTTAGCAATCCCCAGAACATAGAGCGCAAAAAGAACTGCGGAAAGAATGGCAATCAAAAATCCCCCGATATTAACCATACTGGTTCCGGACATGCTCAATAAAAAGATCCCCCCTACCGAGAGGAACAAAGCAGTCTTTTTAGCGGAGGTTAACCGTTCCTTATAAATGAGCACTGAGATAACAGTGACAAAAATGGGATAGGCAAAGTGAATAGCGGTGGTGAGCCCGGCCCCCAGGATCTGGTAGGCGATAAATAAGGTAAGGGAGGTCCCCATATAGCCCACAACAGCAACAAATGCGATCGTAAAAAACTGCTTCTTACTCAATCTCAGGTCTACATGATGATACAGCAGATAAATTAAAAGAAAAGCGGAAGCGAAGATAAATCTCACAAAGAGAACATTATAAGGGTTCAGGCCTGTGCTGTAGGCCATCCTTACAAAAATAGGCAGAATGCCAAAGGCAAGCGATGATAGTACTGTGTATATTACACCCCGATAGTTCATGTATCATATCTCCATCTATTCCCCAGAGCGCAGTCTGCGGAAAAACTCCTGCACAATATGGGCGCATTTTTCTCCCAGAACACCACCTGTTACCTCTACCCGATGGTTGAAGCATGTCTCTCCAAGTAGATCCACACAAGACCCGGCAGCACCGGCCTTGGGGTCGGGAGCACCGTAAACGATCCGGCCTACTCTTCCCTGGATCGCAGCTCCAGCGCACATGGGACAGGGCTCCATGGTAACATAAAGGGTACACTCATTCAAACGCCAACTTCCAAGCCTTAAAGCAGCCTCCCGCAGGGCCAAGATCTCCGCATGGGCTGTGGGATCAAAAAGCCTTTCCCGGAGGTTGTGACCACGGCCGATTACCTCTTCCCCCTGCACCACAACAGCACCCACCGGCACCTCTAACTTGTGAGCAGCTTTATAGGCTTCTTTGATGGCCTCTCTCATAAATCTTTCGTCACGTTCTGTGCTTTCATTCTCCAACATTTTCTCGCCTCACATAAAGATCGAAAAATCAAGGGTAATTCTAACACGAAGGCTGCAGGATTGCAATTTCACCCTATCCCATTTACTCCCAGGTGCCTGTCACCCAGTTGTTTCGAATACAGTTTTTTCCAGGTGTCTGTCGCTCGGTTGTTTTTACCATAGGTAAATGATACAATAAATGTATGATCTGTCCTGAAAGGGCATACAGCCTTAAATACACAGGCTTTTCCGAACTCCCTCCTTGTTCCAGCATCATAGGTGAACCAGGCCATCTTGTTCGCTACAACTTCTGGATTGTTTTCCTTCTGTCATTATTGACCCAACATAAAAGCCATAATACGAATAGCACCCTCACTCCGGAGGTGACCACTAGATGCTCCTGGTTGTGCCATTTATGTACCTGTATACAAGGACGGTGGAAGTTCCATCTACAAGGGTTTACCCTAGTGTGAAAGGAGATTAATCTCATGACCTATGCGGTAATTATGGCCGGGGGACGGGGCGAGCGATTCTGGCCGAAAAGCCGGCAGAGTTTTCCCAAGCAGTTCCTGCCACTGATTGGGAACAAAACAATGCTTCAAAGAACTGTGGGAAGACTAGAGCAGTTCTTAAACCCGGAAGAGATCTATATCATCACAGCAGAAAAATACAAAGATATCGCCCTATACCAAATTCCAGAACTCCCGGAGGAGAACATCATTCTCGAACCCTTCGGTCGGGATACAGCTGCCGCCATTGGCCTAGCAGCAATACTTATTCAACAGAAAGACCCCACCGGGGTAATGATTGTACTCCCAGCGGATCATTTTATTGCTGAGGAGACCCGCTTTCAAGAGGTCTTACAGAGTGCCGCTGCCGCGGCAAAAATAGAACATGCAGTCACCATCGGCATCCGGCCCAGCCGTCCGGAGACAGGATTCGGCTATATCGCCTGCGGCCAATTCTGCCAAGACTTTGCGGGGATCCACTCCTACCAAGTGGAAAGGTTTACAGAAAAGCCGGACAGGGAACACGCACTAGAATTTCTAGAAAGCGGCAGCTACTTTTGGAACAGCGGAATCTTTATTTGGAAAGCTGATCTGATCAGGCGCTTGATCGCGGAACACATCCCAAAGTTAGCAAACGGATTACAAGAGATTGAAGATGCTGTTGGTGCAAAAGAATACCCTCAGGTGCTCAAAGATGTCTATGCCCAACTCCCCAAAATCTCCATCGACTACGGGGTCATGGAGAAAGCCAAAGGTGTCATTATGCTGCCCGGAGACTTTGGTTGGGATGATGTAGGGTCCTGGACTGCACTAGAGTCCTATAAAAAGAAGGACAGTGACGGGAACATCCTGGAGGGGCGCGGTGTACTCGTGGAAACCAAAAACACCCTGGTACAGTCCTCCGACAAGGTAGTCGCTACCCTTGGTGTCAAAGATCTGATCGTTGTGGAGGGCGAAGGGAGCATTCTCATCTGCCATAAAAAGAAAGCTCAGGAACTCAAAAAAGTGATTAACGCTATACAGGAAAATGGTTATAAGGAGATTTTATGATGAACGTCGATATTTTTCGCCAGTATGATATTCGCGGCCATGCACGCCGCGATCTGACAGATAAAACGGTAAGACTGATCGGGCAGGCCTTCGGAACTTATGTCCAGGATCACGGTACAAACGAAGTGCTGGTGGGTCGGGACAACCGGCTGAGTTCTGAAAGACTGCACAAAACGCTTTTGGAAGGGCTCCTGGCCTCGGGCTGCCACGTGATCGATATCGGGTTAGTGGCCACCCCGATCCTTTACTTTGCCAGAGAACACTTCCAAGTGGATGGTGGGGTGATGATCACCGGAAGCCATAACCCCCCAGATGAAAATGGTTTCAAACTGGCCTGTGGTTCCGGTACCATTTATGGTGAAGACATTCTACATTTAAAAGATATGATCATTTCTAAAGAAATTCGTTCCGGCAGCGGTACTCTAGAAACAAGGAATGCCGTTGTTCCATATTTGGAGATGCTGGAAGAAAAGATCCAGTTAGGGCCGCGCCCCCTAAAAGTTGCTGTAGACTGCGGCAACGGGACAGCAGCCCTCTTTGCCGAGAAACTCCTGGAAAAATGGGGGTGTGATATTATTCCCCTTTACTGCGAATCTGATGGAACCTTTCCCAACCACCACCCAGACCCAGTGAAAACAGCCAATCTTAAAGCCTTAAAGAAAGCAGTACTGAAGAAGGGTGCCGACCTAGGAGTCGCCTATGATGGTGATGCTGACCGCATCGGTGTCATCGACAACCGAGGTGAGGTGGTCTGGGGTGATCGACTGATGTGCCTCTTTTGGGAAGAGATCCTCAAGCGCCACCCAGGAGCAACAGCTATTATCGAAGTTAAGTGTTCCCAAGCCCTGGTGGATGTGGTCAAACGCCTAGGTGGAAAGCCCATCTTTTATAAGACAGGGCACTCCCTGATCAAGGCGAAGATGAAAGAGGTCGGGGCGGTCTTCACCGGTGAAATGTCCGGCCATATGTTCTTTGCTGACGAATATTATGGATATGACGATGCCTTTTATGCCACTGGAAGGCTCCTCAGGATTTTATCCCACACACAAAAAACCCTTGACCAGCTGCTGGAAAATATCCCACACTATTGCTCCACCGCTGAAACGAGAATCCCCTGTGATGATCAGGCAAAGCTCTCTGTTGTCGCCCGCATTACAGAGTCTTTCCAAAAGAAATATGAAACCATCGATGTAGATGGGGTGCGAGTGCTCTTCCCTGATGGCTGGGGACTGGTGCGCGCCTCCAATACCCAACCTGTTTTAGTAGCCCGATGTGAAGCCCAAACAAAAGAGGGACTGCAGAGCATCTGTGAAATCATGAAAGAAGGCATCGGACAGAATAAAGAGGTGGGTGAATTTGAGTGGGAGTACTAGATCCGGAGACTCTTTTTAAACAGAGCATCGCCGGACCTTTAAAAGAGGCCTGGAAGTATGAAGGTGTCAATTTGGTGGTAGGAATCCCCTTTTATAATGAGGCCCATACCCTTCCCCTGGTCCTAAAATTTGTAGAAGACAGCCTTACCAGCATGCAGGTCACAGACAAATCCCTGATCATCTGTGCAGGGGATCCTGCGGGAAAGGATGCCCTCAAGGCTATTCAAGATTTAGACATGAATGTGCCGCACCTGGAGTTCCTAATGCTTCAGGGAGCCAATGGCAGGGGAATGAGCATCCGAGCGATCCTAGAGTTAGCCAACAGGCTGGAGGCGGATCTGGCCATTTTTGCTGCAGACATCATGGGGCAAAGAGGAGCGGGACTGCAGCCTGGTTCAATCCAGCGTATGTTGGAGCCGATCCAGCAGGAATACGACCTGGTAATCACCTCTTTCCAGAGGCAGTATTTCGAGGACCTGTTAGGGGAACTCTTCCAGGGACCCTTGCTGGAGATATTTTACAGCTACAGGGTCACCGACCCGATCTGCGGCACCTATGCCATCTCCCATGATATGGTAGAAGAGTACTGCACAGCAATTAAGTTCTGGGTCGACTTAACCCGGGGTTTTGGAATTGATCCCTGGTTGATCACCACAGCCATCCGCCAGAATAGAAGGATCTGTGAGGTGCCTTTATACCAGTCCGATTTACGGCTGCGCTGATACGGCGGAAGCACCCGG
>CALGIY010000350.1 GCA_937914965.1 uncultured Thermoanaerobacteraceae bacterium
ATCGTATTGTCCCAGGAGAAAGAAAAAGATAGATTATGGAAAGATATACTTGAATCTGTTGTTCTGGCAGTTATTCTGGCGGCAGTGATCAGAATTCTGCTTTTTGAGCCATTTTATATTCCTTCTCCTTCAATGGAGCCTGCATTATATCCACGCGATCGGATTGTTGTCAATAAAATTGTCTATAAATTCCGTCAGCCACAGCGAGGCGATGTCGTTGTTTTTAAATACCCTCTTGACACGCGGCGGGATTTTGTTAAAAGGGTGGTCGCTTTTGAAGGAGAAACAATTGAAGTTCGCAATAATTATGTCTATATCAATGGACGGCGCTTAGATGAACCATACATATCACATGTGATGGTGCCGGACTTTGCACCGCTTCATGTTCCTTCAGGGCATATCTTTGTGATGGGTGACAATCGGAACAACAGTGATGACAGCAGGGTATGGGGACCTTTGAATACAGATCTTCTAGTAGGTAAAGCAATTTTTATCTACTGGCCGGTTGAGCGGGTTAGGACGATCAAGTGACTGAGATAGATAAGATGACTGGGTTATTAAAACTTCTTAAAGTTGTGGATCTCATCTTTGAGGTAGTTGATGCCCGTTGCCCAAATACATCCCGGAGCAAGCAGGTCAGAAATTTAATCAAAGGAAAAAGATCGCTCTTGGTCTTAAACAAGACTGATCTAGCTGATCCCCGGGTAACCGGGGATTGGGTTTCTTATTATACTAGCCAAGAGGAAAAGGTTTTACCTGTAGACGCCCTCCGGGGTGGGGGAATGAGTAGGGTCCGCGAGGTTTTGGACCAGGAAGCGGATGCTTTAAACACTGTCTTACGACAGAAAGGGCGCCGTAATAGGGCTCTGCGTACGGCAGTACTGGGTATTCCCAATACAGGTAAATCTTCATTTTTAAACCAACTCATTGGAAAACGTAAAGTTTTAAGAGGCGATCGCCCTGGTGTTACCAGGGGGGCCCAATGGGTTCATGTCCGCGGAACCATCTCTATTCTAGATACCCCGGGTATGCTGTCGCCCCATATAAAAGATGAAGATGCTCTCTTTATGTTAGCAGTGATCAGGGCACTAGATCCAGAGAGCATAGACCCGATAGATCTGGGGGAAAAAATGCTTAATTTCCTCCAGGAACATTATCGCGACAATATCTTAAAGTACTTGGGACTTTTGGAAGATACGTCTCTCACTCTCACCAGTTTGGCCAGGGCAAAAGGTTTCTTGATTGCTGATGGAGAGTATGATTTACAGCGTGCGGCTGTTTTTCTCCTGGCAGCTTGCAGCAAAGGAAGGCTGGGGCGCATTTCCCTGGAAGTACCCACGATATCCTGCTCTTATTAACAAAAATAAGGGCTTTTTTTTTAAGAGCAGGAATCTTTGAGTTGTATAAGGAATTAATATGATATTATTATGTAGATAAGAAGAGATATTCGGTGGAACAAGAGGATTTAGAAAGGTTATACCAGATGCACGTCTATGAACAGCAGCTCTGGGGAGAGAACATCCAGTTGGTTGCTGGTATTGATGAAGCCGGGCGTGGCCCTCTGGCAGGACCTGTGGTTGCGGCAGCTGTAGTTTTACGTGAGGAACTGCTGCTCCCAGGTTTGAATGACAGCAAATGTGTACCTGCTCGCTTGAGACCGGTGTTGGCAGAGGAGATAAAAACCACTGCAGCCGGGTGGGGGATCGGGATTGCACCTGTGGGTTATATTGAGCGCTGTAATATTCTCCAAGCTACTTTTTCCGCAATGCGTTTTGCCCTAAAACAGATCAAACTGCAGCCTGGCCATGTACTTGTTGACGGGAATATGGAAGTGCCCGACCTGTTAGTTGCACAATCGGCGATCATCAAGGGTGACAAGAAAAGTGCTGCCATTGCTGCTGCATCTATCCTAGCGAAAACCACAAGGGATGCCATCATGAATTACTACAGCAGGCTTTACCCTAATTACGGTTTCGCCCGCAATAAGGGGTATGCAACACCGGAACACCTGGCAGCCCTGAAGAAGTATGGGCCATGCTTCCTACATCGCAGTACATTCCGAAGGGTTAAGAAGTAGATTCTGAGGGTTTTGAATAGAGATCAAGAATTGCTAGCGTGAGTCATGTATTTTCTTGAATTATTTAGTGAAGGAACATGATATGATGAGTTCTCCCCGCGAGCTAGGAATGCTAGGTGAAGAACTGGCACTGAAATATTTATCCCAGCTGGGTTATCACCTCCTGGAGAGAAATTATCGCTGCCGTCTTGGAGAAATCGATCTGATTATGCAGGATGGCAGTGTTATTGTTTTTATTGAGGTAAAAGCGAGGCGGGCTACCCTTTACGGGATGCCACAGGAGGCTGTAGGTCCAGTTAAACAGGCAAAAATAAGGAGATTAGCAGAGTACTACCTGATGGTCAAAGAGGAAAATGAGTGTTCACTACGCTTCGATGTAGTAGCCATCAGATTTGAGAAAACAGGTAACCAGGAGATTGAACATTTCAAAAATGCTTTTTAAATATTGGGGGAGGAGCTATGCTATCTAATGCGGTCATCAATGAAATCAAACAAATTGTCGGTGTAGAGTATGTATTGACAACCAAAGAAGAGCTGCTTTGCTATGCTTATGACAGTACTCCCAATGCCTTTCTTCCGGATCTGGTTGTCCGCCCCTGCAGCACTGCTGAAGTGCAAAAGATCATCAAATTAGCAAACGAGCATCTTTTTCCGGTAGTTCCACGGGGTGCCGGGACCGGTTTGAGTGGTGGTTCCCTACCTGTTGCAGGCGGGGTGGTTGTGGATCTAACCAGGATGAATAAAATTTTAGAGATCGATGCGGAGAACCTGGTTGCAGTTGTGGAACCAGGTGTGATTACATACAGCATTCAGGAAGAAGCAGAAAAGATTGGCCTTTTTTACCCACCAGATCCGGCCAGCCTCAAAACCTCTACCATCGGTGGAAATGTTGCTGAATGTGCTGGTGGTCCCCGCGCTTTTAAGTATGGGGTAACCAGGGATTATGTGCTCGGCCTTGAGGTCGTAACACCTGCTGGAGATGTGATTAGCACTGGCGGGAAAACCGTAAAATCTGTAACAGGCTACGATTTAATCCGCCTGTATACGGGGTCAGAAGGAACATTAGGGATTATCACCAAGATCTATTTACGCTTAATTCCTAAGCCAGAGTCGAAAAAGACGCTGATGGCTGTATACAATAATTTAAAAGATGCTGCCCAAAGTGTTACCTCGATCATCAGACAGGGGATTATCCCGGTTACTCTGGAAATGATGGATGACAGGACGATTCAGTGTGTAGAGAAACACAAACACTTGGGTCTTCCTCTAGATGCAGAGGCAATCTTAATTATTGAGGTTGATGGACCCCGGGTGCTGTTGGACAGCCAGACTGCAGAAATAGCAGAACAATGCCGCAGCTGTGGTGCTCGGGATGTCAAGGTTGCAGAATCAGAGGATGACCGGGATCGAATCTGGGCCGCAAGAAGGGCTGTATCAGCGGCGGTTGTCCAGATTAAGCCGACAAAAATCAGTGAAGATGTATCAGTTCCCCGGATGGCTATCCCAGAGATGGTGAAGAGGTTGAAGGAAATCGCCTCCCGGTACCAGTTGGAGTTGGTTATTTTCGGGCATGCTGGGGATGGAAATTTACACCCCAATATCCTCTGCAATAAGCAGGACAAGGAAGAGATGCAGCGGGTGGAAAAGGCAATCGGCGAGCTTTTCCAGGCGGCTGTAGATCTAGGTGGGACTCTTTCTGGAGAACACGGTATTGGAACCATGAAGGCACCTTATCTGAAGCTGGAGACGGGAGAAGCTGGATACGCAGTTATGAAGAACATTAAGCAGGCACTGGACCCCAACAATATCCTCAACCCAGGCAAGATTTTCTGGAGTGACAGCAATGAATAAAGAAACTATGCAAAAATATCTTGACCGCTGCAGCAAGTGTGGGGGATGTATGGCTGTTTGCCCACTTTATGGAGAGACCCATGTGGAGCCCCTTGTAGCAAGGGGAAAACTTTTTTTAATCAGTAATTACCTGGAAGGCAACCTGGATCTCTCTTGCAAGATGAAGGAATTGATGAGCCTTTGCCTGTTATGTAAAGCCTGTACAGTTCAATGTCCCAACAGCATTCCGGTAGATGAGTTGGTTCTTTCCATCCGCCAGGAAATTGCTCACGAAAAAGGGATCTCCTTCGTGAAAAAAAATGTCTTCCAACATCTCCTGCAGAATAATGGAAGACTAACCACAGCAGCCAAATGTGCTTATCTGTACCAGCAAAGTGGCCTGCAGTGGCTGGTCCGCAAGAGTCGTTTGCTGGAACTAGGTGGGGGAGATTTGGGCAAAAAAGAAAACCTGCTCCCGAAAATGGCTAAGGTTCCCTTTCGTGCACAGGTTCCACATTTGCTGCCAGCAGCTAATCCGCGCGTAAAGGTGGCCTATTATACAGGGTGCCTTACTAACTATGTTTTTCCAGAAACCGGGCATGCTGTGCTCAAGGTTTTGAAGAATCACCCCCTGGATATCGTGATACCAGATCAGTGGTGCTGCGGCATTCCTGCCCTGGCCAGTGGTGATGAGGAATCAGCAGTCAAGTTGGCCCAAAAAAACATTGAGGCTTTTCAGAAAGCTGGGGTCGATGTGATTATTACAGATTGTGCCTCTTGTGGAAGTATGCTGCGGGAGTATGCTGAATTAGTAGGAACCCCACAGGCTCGTGCCTTTTCTGAAAAGGTGGTGGACTTCAGCGAATTACTGGATGATGTGGTTGATTTCCAGCCCGGTGAAAAGGAAGTCAATCATATAGTGACTTATCATGATCCCTGCCACCTGCGCCGGGGGCAAGGTGTCAAAGAGGCTCCCCGCAGGCTGATCAAAGCCGTACCTGGGGTTACTTTCAGGGAAATGAAAGAAGCTGACCGCTGCTGTGGGGCTGCTGGGTCTTTCAACTTAACTTATTATGAGCTTGCCAGCAAAGTTGGTCACCGGAAAGCGCAGAACATCAATGACACAGGTGCCCAAACAGTTGTTACAGGATGCCCATCCTGTATCACCCAAATCGATCATATGCTTAAACGAGAGAATCTACCTGTCCAGGTGATGCACCTCGCTGAGCTGCTCAGCATGACTTATTAGCACCGGGAGGTGCCAGATCTTGTTTGACGAAACTTATCGTGAAGCGAAAGCTGAATTTGCCAGGTGCGATCCAGATCGAATGGCAGAGTTAAGCGGCACCGTATATGATCATTTGAAAAAGGAGATCCGGATAAAATATTTTAAACGGGTCTATTCAATTTCTTATCCTGGGGGAGAGATCTTTTCTCCGCAGGACCCCACAGCCTTACCTCTAGACGAACAAGCACTGATCCTCCAGTACCTGACGCAGGCAACAGGAAAGCCCTTGAGCGGCAGTTGGATTTCTTATGCAGAACTGCCGCATGGGATGCTGCATGATCGGCCTTTCAGGGTTGAAGCTGTGGAACCGCTGGCCGCTGCCTTTGGTGGGCAACCGGGGAAACTTCTGACAGTGGCAAGAGGTTTGGGCGGACAAGAGATAGGAATCGGGGATGTGGGGGTCATGATCCCTGTTTTCCCGAGAATAACGGCAGCTGTAATCTTGTGGACTGGTGATGAGGAGTTTCCTGCCAGAGCTAATATGGTATTTGACGCTTCTGCCCCTGGTTATCTTACCACAGCAGCGTTATATGTACTGGGTGCCGTTATTACCAGGTACTTGAAGAAAATGGTCGCCTGAAAAGGCATAAAAAAACCTCTCCTTTTTCATACTAATCATAAAGATATTGCAAGGAGGGGTTTAAGTGTATAATTTACATCCGGGACTTAGTATTTCTCCGGTACCCAGCAAGGTGGGAGAGAGTGTCAGGATCAGGTACCATGGTTTGCTTGCTGGGTCAGGGGCAGATCAGGTCTGGCTGCATACCGGCTACGGAACAGGTTCTTGGCAGAGCACCTATGATCACCGTATGGATAAAACAGGTAATGAGTGGGAGCAAAACATCAAAATTGACCGTGATGGTCAGTTTAATTTCTGCTTTAAAGACAGCGCCAACAACTGGGATAATAATAACGGCTTAAACTGGAGTTATTCAATTAAGCGCTGAGGTAGACTATTGATCAGGAAGCAGTAACAACAATTAATCGGGCAGATCTTTTGCCCTACGAATATTTTCAACTTATGGTAACACCATGGTAACTTACGGGGAGGGAACGCTCTATAGGGGCATTTCCTCCTTAATCACTTACTGCCCAATAAAGGCCGCTGCTTCCGGCTCTCAATCATTGCTCATTATATCGACGATTGAAACAAAAACTTTCAGCGTTATAAAGATTTTTTCGTTACCGTCTCTTAAAAAGATAGAGGCTTTTCTGTATACAGGCATCCTGACGGAACGAAAAATAAGTAATGATATCCCCTATCTTAAGCTGCATTTTTAATATTCTTTTCCATAACCTACCTGGTATTTCTTTTTGTACAGGATGGCTAACCTTTGTTCGCA
>CALGIY010000351.1 GCA_937914965.1 uncultured Thermoanaerobacteraceae bacterium
TAATGATGATGAAATAAAGTCATTATTGGACCTAAACCTCCAATAATGACTTTATTTCATCATCATTATCGCAAAGTAACACCCGTAATATATATGGAAAATGAGAACGACGATTTGGTGCATTTAAAAATAACTGAGGACGTTGGATATAATCTTGCGCGTAATTCTTTATATCTTGAATCAATTCTTCAACGGCCTTCTCTGTTGTATCTGCATTAACATAAAGTTCAATTTCATCAAGCGCAAGTGTTATTGAACCATCATTTTCCGTAAGTTTTTTGGGTTTTAATTTAAATTCTTCTAAAAGCACCTTCTGCAAGTCTATTCGCATCAGCAAAACTTGTTCTTTTTGTTTGCGCCGAACAATAACTGGTTTTAATGCATTATAAACCTCATTATACAGATTAGAAAAATCATTACGAGCTTCAGTAAATTGAAATTCGGAAAGCATTGTCATCTCCTCCTTTCACCTCCATAATATCATGCTAATGTACATTCTGTACAGATATATTGTGGAGATATGGATAATATTATTCCTTTTATAAAGGATTAACACCACCGATTATTTTATCAAAAAGGGTGAATGTAGAGCAGATGATTTTGCTGTTAAACAAATTGGAATAACAAGTGTGATCAAAGCTTTAGAGGAACTACAGGCCAGCTGTAAAACAGAGGGAGGAATGTTATACCAGACTACTGGTTTGTTTTCGGGAAGTGTTCCTTTCAATAAACGTTTGGAGAGGATTAAACAAAATGTTAAAAAATATTAATTTGGTGTTTATGTAGAACACCGGTTCATGTGTTGTGGTAGCAATTTCAGCGGCATAGTTTAATCTGCAGATCGCTCACTTAATAAACTTGGTTTTCTATTGTACCTCGGTCTAGCTGTTCTTCTGAAGAAACGCGGCAATACACCGCAGTTTTCACGAATATGCACTTCCCCTTGGATTATTAATACAGTATTCGACAGGGAAAAGTAAAACTTTTTACACATGAGATGTACTACTTTTGCAGGAGGTTGAATTTGGTTTCAGTATCAGATCATGACAAAATTATTAGCGTCAAACCCCCTGTAAAATGGGCAGGCGGCAAAACATAACTGCTTTCTGAATTAAACCTCTTTTTCCAGAGAGGTTAATTTATATGGTGGAGGGGCAGTATTTTTTGACATGCAACCGGATTTACTTATAATGGCTTGAATAAGATTCAGAATTAAAACTATTACAAAATGTGACATTATCTCACATAAACATTGGTTATATATGGCAGGAGTAGGAAGGAAGATAGAGAAGATTTAATAAATCTCTAACCGAATGCCATTCTTAAAAATGGCATTCGGTACCTTATATCTTGCCAAATGCTCTTTATAAAGGAGATTGCTACCTTGAAAAAGCTCGTTGTGATTTTTCTCATTATGGCATCTGCTTTTTCTTTTGCCATCACTTATAATCAAACAGATAAAGAAGAACTGGAAAAGATGGAAAAGGCAGAGGAAACTATCGCAAAGCCGTTTGTAATTCCAAACGATTCTTTTCTTGCTGACCCGGATGAACTGTACCCCATATTGTGTGAAGCGGCCGATGAATTCAATGTCAATGTTTTCAGAAAAAGCATCAATTTCAAGACAGATAATCAGGTGGAAATTCTAAAATATGTGCTGCTGACAAGGGACACCGATTACTTTGATGCTTTCAGGCTTAAAAGCGGTAGATATCTCTCCGAGAAAGATACACAGCAAGATAATTTATTTATATCAACTGCATACAGCGGTGATCAGAACCAGATAGGAGTCATCAGAGATTTCGGAGAAAACAATCTGATTACAATAAAACCATTGAAGACCGCTTATGATTACCTGCCTGTTGACGGCAGGTATTTTGCTGAAGCAGTTGATGATAAGGCATTTAATGCATTTATCAAAGGGTTCGTTGATAAGGTCAATCAGCATTATAAAAGCTATTTAGAAACCCCATATTCTCCTGAGAATTTTGGGAAAGACTTGAATGGTTCTGGTGGGGCAAGTGAAACCGGATCAATGGTCAGCGATTTAAAAAATATCAATATCGCTGTTTTTATTATTACTTTAATCTTGCTCATCTACTATATTTTTAATGAATCCAAGCGGATAGGCATCATGAAAATGCACGGCGTATCCAGCATACGCTCGTGGTATATCATGGCAGGAAGACTGATTAGCCTGGTTTTTGTTTTGTCAACAGCGCTGTCTTTGCTGGTGGCTGTGCTGATCAAAAATACAACATATCAATTTGTTTATAGCACTGTTATTTATCAGATTAAAAGCTATCTCATAATGATAGCTTTTTCATTTATTACATATGCCTATATCTCCAGAATCAGGGTAAGTGATGTTATCAAAAACAGAAAAGATACAAAGAGCATCTTTGCTTTAAATATGCTGCTCAAAATCGGTTGTTCCATATTGCTGGTTTTTATTTGCCTTTCGGTTTGGAGCCAATATACAGATATCCGCACCAAACAGGAAAACCTGAAAAACTGGGAGCACAGCAAGGATTATGGGGTTTTTTACCCCCTGAGTGTAGGATATGAGAGGGATGATTTTCAGCATGGACAGCGTATATTTGATTCAAGCTTATGTGACGAGCTTTATCCCATTCTCAATAGAATGGGTTCATTATTAATTAACACCGGTATGTACGAAGAAACAGACCTTTTTTTGAACAGGGATTATGAAGGAATACGATCTATCAATGTGAACCCTAACTATCTGCGGGAATTTCCCGTATATGACATATACAGTAACCCTGTACAAGTGTCTGAAGACAACACTGACTGGATCCTGTTGGTGCCTGAAAAGTATCAGAACAGGGAAAAAGAAATACAGAGCTTTTTTGAAGAATCGAGGATAGGGTTTATAGATATTCAAAAGGGTTTTTATAAGCAGCAAGTTTCGGATGATGTGGAAAATCAGCAGATCGGTATTATCTGGTTGGCTAATGATCAGAAGATATTCAGTAGTGACAGAGAAAAACAGTGTTTGGGCAGATAGGGTGTCCATTCTAGGTGGTGGGTGCACGGACCCGTTAAAAATGCGGTTGATCGAAAGAGATGCAGCACTTACCTACAAGACGCTGGAACCTGAACTCAAAAGGCTGAAATTGGATGATAATTTGAAGCACTTGGTTACCATTGATCAGTTCATATTACAGGAAATATATTCATTGCGAAATGGGATGAAACAGCTCATGCTGTTAAGCATTGGACTGCTGTTGGGGCTGCTGCTGCTTGTTGTGCAAAACCTGGCCATATTTTTCAACAAAAATCAACGCAAATTTATAGTACGCCGCTTGTTCGGTACTGACTTTTTCAGAACATATAAGGAGTATATATTTTTATTCTCGGTGACCTGGGCATTTCAGTTATTAATCTGCTTTGTTGTAAATAGAACAATGGTTGAGGTTCCTTTTGCTGATATTAATTTCTTTGCAGTGGCAGCGGTGCTGATATCGATTGAATTTGCGGCTTCTGTTATTGCGCTTATAACCATAGAGCAGAAAAACAAAGTGAAGGTTTTAAAGGGAGGAATTTAGCAAGCATGAAAAAGGTATGTGAGCTTATTAATGTCAGCAAAAGCTATGGGGATCGCGTAGTTCTGGATAGTATGAGCATGACGGTCTGTGAGGGTGAAATGGTTGCCATTACGGGAAAAAGTGGTTCTGGAAAAACAACTATTTTGAATATCATGGGACTGCTTGAAAAGCCGGACAGCGGTACTGTCAAGCTGTTTGATGAGCAAAGTCCGCGGATCGGATCTATTGGAGCGAATAAACTGCTCAGGAAAAGGTTTTCATATCTGTTTCAGAACTGCGCTCTCATAGACGATGATACAGTGGACTATAATCTTGAGATCCCGCTGACCTATTCGAAAAAAACAAAGAAGGAAAAGCAGGGACTGAAAATGGCCGCGCTGGACAAGGTGGGGTTGAATATCTCTCTTAAACAGAAAATCTATGAACTTTCAGGGGGAGAACAACAACGGGTTGCCATAGCAAGGATACTGTTAAAACCATGTGATCTCATACTGGCTGACGAACCTACAGGCTCCCTGGACATTGACAACAGAAATGAAATCATGCGAATTCTTAAGAAACTTAATAACGATGGCAAGACCATAATCATCGTCAGCCATGACCAATATATTGCAGAAGCATGTGATAGAACAATAAAATTGGCGTAATGCGCTAATGTAATCAGGCGGGCATCCTTAAGCGTCGCCTGTCGCCGAAAATAGTCAGTAATACTTCTTCCCATTCATATATCCCTGCAAATGATCTAGTGTCTCTCCGAAGCGCTGGAAGTGGACGACATCCCGCTCCTGCAGGAACTTCAAACACTCTGCAATGTCGGGTCATCGGTCAGGATGCCCAATAACTTTAACCCATAAAACAGGAAATACAAGAAATAAAAGAATCAATAGATAAGGTTTTATTGAGGAGGTCCTATGCTGAGCATCATTAACAGCTGCTGCTGTTTGGGAATGGAGACACATTATGTGCGGGTGGAGGTCGATGTTTCACGCGGCCTTCCCGCTTTTAATATTGTTGGGCTGCCTGACGCTGCGGTCAGGGAAGCGACAGAGCGGGTGCGCGGGGCGATCAGGAATGCGGGGTTCGAATTCCCTATCAAGAGGATTACAGTCAACCTGGCCCCGGCGGATCTTCGCAAAGAGGGATCCCTTTTTGATCTTCCTATCGCGGCCGGCATTTTGGCTGCAACAGGGCAGATTCCCTCTGAAAAAATCCACCAGCATCTTTTTGTCGGGGAACTCTCCCTTGACGGCACTATCTGTCCTGTCCCAGGCATTCTCTCCATGGCTGGCAGCATCAGCCATGAAAACCCGGAAAAAGTATTTATCGTTCCCCAGAGCAACCTGGCAGAGGCATCCCTGATTAAAGAAATTACAGCAAAAGGGGCAGGCCATTTAAGAGATATTACCAGCTACCTCAAAGGGGATAAAGAATTATCCCAAACCGTGGACATCGCGGAACTTGATCTGCAGAAGGAAACCCCTGGTTATTACCCGGATTTCGCAGATGTTAAGGGCCAGGAAAGGGTCAAACGAGCATTAGAAATTGCCGCGGCAGGGGGTCATAATATTCTTATGGTGGGGCCGCCAGGTACCGGAAAGACGCTTTTGGCAAGGCGTCTGCCCTCTATCTTACCCCCTTTAAGTTGGGAAGAGTGTCTGGAAGTCACCCGGATCTACAGTATTTCTGGACTGCTCCTCAAGGAGCATCCGGTAATCACAGATAGGCCCTTTCGCTCACCTCACCACACAGCATCTGCAGTAAGCATTATCGGTGGGGGGAGGGTTCCTCGCCCGGGTGAAGTCAGTTATGCCACCAATGGTGTGCTTTTTCTCGATGAACTGCCTGAGTTTAACCGGGATGTATTGGAGGCCTTACGGCAGCCGCTGGAGGATGGTATAGTTACAGTGACCCGGGCATCAGGGGCATTCACCTTTCCAGCACGATTCATTTTGGTATGTTCAATGAATCCCTGTCCATGTGGATATTTAGGCGACCCCAGTAAAGAATGCACCTGCACCCCTTACCAAGCCCAGCGCTACCGAAGCCGGGTTTCAGGACCTATCCTGGACCGCATTGACCTGCACATCGAAGTACCCCGTCTGGAAATAAAAGAACTAACTGCAGAAAAACAGGAAGAATCATCTCAGGAAATCAGGAACAGAGTAATCAAGGCTCGGAAAAGGCAGCAAGAGCGTTTCAACCAGACAAAAATCAACTGTAATTCAGATATGCAAAACCAGCATTTAAAAAAATACTGTGCGCTGGAAAAAGATGCGAAAGAACTACTCTACAATGCCTTTGATAAATTGAAATTAAGCATGCGTGCACTAGACCGGGTCGTTAAAATTGCTAGGACCATTGCCGATCTCTGTGGATCTGGGAGTATT
>CALGIY010000352.1 GCA_937914965.1 uncultured Thermoanaerobacteraceae bacterium
GGAATCCCCTTCCGAGAGGCGTAAGCTATGGCCTCCTGCCTAGGGCGTTCCGAAATATCAACTTCTACAATAAAGCCGCTTTCCCTCAGCTCTCTTGCCTTCCTCGACACCTCACCCATGTCATCCCCTGTAATAAAGTAATCTGGTGTCTGGGCCTCAAAGGGGAGAGCCTGCTTTTCTAAAGCATCCAGTACCCGGTCCATCATGATGGCAAAACCAGTGGCCGGGCAGGAATGACCGAATTTTGCTAAGAGTTCATCATATCTTCCTCCACCACAGAGGGGATATCCAACCCCATCTACATAACACTCGAAAACAAGCCCTGTATAGTAACCCAGTCCCAGCAGCAGAGTCAGGTCAATCCCCACTTGATCACGGAATCCGTTGCTGGTAAGAATGTTCCACACCTGGCGCAAACTGGCAATACCACGCTGGGCCTGCTCATCCTTAACCAGGCCTTCGATCTCAGCGATCACCTCAAAGCCCCCGTGCAGGTAGGGCAGCGACGCAAAAACCTGCTTGCGATCCTCAGAAAGCCGGGAACTGGCCACCAGATGTTCCCAGGTAACCAAATCTTTCTTGCTCAAGGCAATCTCTGCCTGCTGCTGTTCAGCAGCTGAAAACCCAGCACCTTTCAACAAACCTTGCAGCACATCAACATGGCCTACAGTGATCCGGAAATCTTTTACCCCAGCCAGCTTTAATGCTTCCGCAGCCAAGCCAATTATTTCTGCATCAGCATCTGGCCCCTCAGCACCTAACAGTTCCACACCAGCCTGGTAAAATTCTCTCTGCCGCCCGGCATGGCTTTCCCTCCGAAAAACATTGGCAGCATAACATAAACGCATTGGAAGCTCCTGGTCCTGGAGGCGAGTGCTGACCAGCCGTGCGATAGGGGTGGTCATATCGGGTCTTAAAACCATAACCTGCCCGCGGTCATCGATAAACCGGTACAGCTGATCGTGCAGCAGGTCACCCAGAGCAGGTGCCAGCACCTCATAATACTCAAATGTCGGGGTCACCACCTCCTGGTACCCCCAAGTCCGAAAGAGCTGCAGTAAATTGTTTTCTAACTCTCGCTTACAATGTGCCTCACCTGGCAGTAGATCACGCACCCCACCAGGCATCAGAACAGTACCTGAATATTCCATCTAATTCCCTGCCTTATTAAACAAATATTCAATAAATTATAGTTGGGCTAATTATCATTTAATCATATCATAAATGTAGTTTTTTAGAAATCAATTCAGGACTTTCTAAATTCAGGAATCCCTACATGATCATACAAAAGAGCAGCCTCTTCTTGAGACTGCTCTCAGCATACTACCAAAACACTTAATATTCTCAAGGGGCCTTGATGGGAAGAGGGTCGATCATCAACCCT
>CALGIY010000353.1 GCA_937914965.1 uncultured Thermoanaerobacteraceae bacterium
CCCAGATCCCGGGGGATCTGGCGTCATACCCACGGCTGATCCGGTGTGATGCTCGCAGGATTAAGGAGCACCTAGATCTCGGCAGTGTGGGGCTCTGTATTACTTCACCCCCATACTGGGACATTCTGCGCCGGCGCCGCAGCGCAGACGGGAAGCCACGCCGCTGTTATGGGGATGATACTGCTGATCTGGGAAATATAGATGATTATCAGAAGTTCCTGGCCTCACTCGGGCAAGTTTTTGGGCAGGTTTATGACTGTCTCCGTCCAGGTGCCTACTGCCTGGTTATCGTCATGGACATCAGGAAAGGGCCGCGTTTTTATCCGCTGCATATGGATTTAACGGCCGTTATGCAGAATCTAGGGTATATCTTGGATGATCTTATTATCTGGGACCGGAGGCAGGAGTATAACAACCTGCGCCCCCTGGGATATCCGTATGTTTTCCGGGTGAACAAGATACATGAGTACATCCTGATCTATCAGAAGCCAAAAGGTGGTTAGTGGTTGGTCGTTGGTCGTTAGAAAAGGGATCGGCTTTGGCACCACGCAGCACTACCGTAACAACCTTAAAGCAATAAAGCAAAACAGGTACCGATCCCGTCCCTTGACAATTTGAAAGAAGGAAAAGAAGAACTGGTGTGGAAATAATGATAATATATTTTGGTCAAATAAACTAATACAGTAAAGAGGTTGCAGTTAAGCTAATGGATCTTACAATGTTGTTTCAGGGAAATCAGATTTTGTTGGTTACATTTGGTGTTCTAGTGCTCCTGTGCTTGGTGTTCTTTCTATTAAATATCCGCCTTCTTCTTGTGGGGCGGAGTTACAAGCGCTTGATGAAGGGTGTCAGTGGAGAGAACCTGGAAGCCATCTTGCAGGAGACAGTGCAGTCCTGCCGTGATGTGGAAAAGGGCCTCTTAGATCTGCAGTCGTTTTGTGAAAAACTTCGTGGGATTACAGCAGAGACCATTCAAAAGGTAGGGCTTAACAAGTTTAATGCCTTTCCGGATATGGGAAATGAAATGAGTTTTACCTTGGCTTTGCTGAACAGCACTGGGGATGGTATTGTCCTTTGCTGCCTTGTGGGGCGTGATGACTGCCGTCTCTATGCAAAACCCGTCGTTCGGGGTAGATCTACTTACCTGTTAAGTGATGAAGAAAAATTAGCCATCAATAAAGCCCTAAACGGGCAAAATGAAAAGTGCTAAAAGCAGGGAAGGGGCAATTATTCACGGAGCATGCCTTATGGATTCCGAAACAGCATCAAAAGAATCCCCAGATGTGCCTGCAGGCAAAGCTTCGGGAGATCTGCCGGTAGGCACTGAAGAGCAAGGAAAAGAACAATAAGTTCATACAACATGGAACATCCCCCCTTGGATACGCATAAACAACGCTCGAATGCGCAACAATAACAAAAAAACCAAAGGGGGAGAGCAATGGATTTTATTGCAGTAGAAGATGGGCTGGGCAATGTGCAGAGAGCGCTTAAAGATGCTGGTTATCAGGTGATTGGATTGGAGCCGGGAAATTTGAGGCGGGCACAGGCGGTCGTGATCAGTGGTGTAGATGTCAATATGATGCAGCAGCAGGATATCAGTACCGGTGTTCCAGTGATCAATGCTGATGGGCGTAGTGCTGCTGATGTTGTAGACGTCATCAGGGAACGACTGGGGTAGCAATAAGTCACAGATCAAAATTAAAACGGCCCACTGGGCTGTTTTTTATTTAGGTGTAAAACCAGTAATTAATGTCTTGGCGATACAGTCGGCCATTTTCATGACCTGTCCGAGCCTTGTATTCTGTAGAACAAGATACTCCAGGTAGCCCCCGACGTTGACTACACCGGAAACGAAGATCTCCCCTACGCGCGGCAGTGTTTTGTGCACACCGGTACCTGGCTGTAAAGACCCCTTCCCTAAAGTGATTGACCCTACACTTTGAAGTTGACCAAGGCAGGCATCTACAGCGATAATAAGAGGATAAGGAAAGGTGTCCTTGATTTCCTTGATTTTTGCTTTAAGGTTAACTGCATGTACCGGTTGATCTAGGGTTCCATAAACTGGAATCAGACCAGGGGCCTGTTCATTAATACGGCTCCCAACTAGAGGGCCCAGGCTGTCCCCGGTGGAACGATCAGTTCCAATAGCCAACAGCACCTCTTGGCGGCTGCCCAGGGGGTTTAGCTCCCGGAGCAGACCTGCCAACAGGTCTCCAAGATCCCTAACGGCGTGCTCATCGTGTGTGAAAACACGGAGTTCTTGCCGGAAGGAGATCTCTGGTATTGTTTTCAAAAATCTTTGGCTAAACAACATTTATCTCTCCTCCCATGTTACCTGTGGTCATTTAAGTAATATGGGGATCTGTTTGATCTTATGCACTTTTAGTGGTAAAAAAGGGTAATAGGCTGCTAAATTATATATGCCCGTATGTTTAGATATTTAAACTAGCCACCTGGAATTAGATTAGAGGAGGATGACCTTGTGGATAAAGCAAAGCTTTTACGGCAGCTGCCTGCTGTTCATGAACTGGTGAACTGCTGTGAATTTTGCGGGTGCCCCTCACACCTGCTGACCGCGGCTGCCCGGGATGTGTTGGCGCACTGGCGGGCCGAAATTTTGGATAAGGGGGTTACCCCGCCGGATACCGCTACTCTGGCCGAGGAGGTGGTAGTTTTGGCGGAAAAAGGGATGCAGAGAAATCTGCGCCCGGTGATCAATGCTACAGGAGTCGTCCAACACACCAATTTGGGGAGGGCGCCTTTAAGTAATTCCGCCTGTGAAGCGGTACTGAAAATCGCTCGCGGGTACTGCAATCTGGAGATGGATCTAGAGACAGGGGAGCGCGGTGAGCGCTACAGCCATGTAGAGAAAATTCTATGCAGGTTAACCGGAGCGGAGGCTGCCCTGGTGGTTAATAATAATGCAGGCGCAGTATTTCTTGCCCTTCATGCCCTTGCCCAGGGGAAAGAGGTAATTGTATCCCGGGGAGAACTGGTGGAGATCGGGGGTTCCTTCCGTATCCCCGATGTTATGGCCCAAAGCGGCGCGGTGCTGCGGGAAGTGGGGACCACTAATCGAACCCATCCTCGGGACTATGAGCGGGCAGTGGGTCCTGAGACAGGATTGATCCTCAAGGTGCATCCCAGCAACTTCCGGGTGGTAGGGTTCACCAGGGAAGTTAAGCGGCAGGAACTGGTGGCTCTGGGCCAAAGAAATCAGATCCCGGTTATGGAGGACCTGGGCAGTGGGGTGTTTGTTGACCTGCTGCAGTATGGAGTAGAACACGAACCGATGGTCCAGGAGACATTGTCTGCGGGTGTTGATCTAGTTACCATCAGTGGAGACAAACTGTTAGGGGGGCCTCAAGCAGGGATTATCCTGGGGCGAGCGGATCTGCTCCAGATATTAAAGAAAGACCAACTGCTGCGAGCCTTAAGGGTGGACAAGATGATACTTGCTGCACTGGAGGCCACCTTGAGGGCTTATCTGGAAAAGAGTGCTACAAAAGAAGTCCCGATCCTAAACATGATGGCCTTAACACGGGCAGATCTTGAAAAAAAAGCCAAGGAATTGAAAAACCTTTTAGAGGAAGCAATAAAAGGGGAGTGCAGCATTGAACTAAAACCGGGGGTTTCCCGGGTAGGGGGAGGGGCTCTCCCCATCACTGACCTACCCACCACTCTGGTAGTACTGCACCCTCAAAAAATCAGTTCTGCTGTTCTGGTAGAGAGGCTCCGGTTGGGGGATCCCCCGGTTGTCGTGCGTTTACAAGAAGAAGGGATACTGATCGATCCCCGCACACTGATGAGTGGGGATCAAGAAGTTCTAGTGAAAGCAGTAAAGGGAGCCTTACAGGGCTGAACCCAGGCAGCAAGAAGTGTGGAAAAGAAGGTGATACTTTTGGATTCTTTTATCATCATTGGTACCGCTGGACATGTAGACCACGGGAAAACTCAGCTGGTCAGGGCCCTGACTGGTGTCGATACCGACCGCTTGAAGGAGGAGCAGGAACGGGGGATCTCTATTGAGCTGGGATTTGCCCCCCTGCGCTTGACCAGCGGCATTACAGCAGGGATTGTGGATGTACCTGGCCATGAACGTTTTGTCAAGAATATGCTGGCCGGGGCTGGAGGCATCGACCTGGTACTGTTTGTGGTGGCAGCAGATGAAGGTGTGATGCCTCAGACGCGAGAGCACCTGGATATCCTTGAACTGCTGCACATCCAGAAGGCGGTTGTTGCCCTCACCAAAGTCGACCTGGTGGATGAGGAGTGGCTGATGATGGTTGAGGAGGATGTCCAGGAACTTCTTCATCCTACCTCGTTTTCAGATGCTCCGATTATCCCCGTGTCTGTTGTGACCAAAGAAGGGCTAGAGGAACTTCGGGCTGCTGTTGAGAAAATGGCACAAGAGGTTAGCCCTAAGCCGAGGGTCGGGGAGGCACGTCTTCCCATTGACCGTGTTTTTACCATCACCGGATTCGGAACGGTGGTCACTGGGACGCTTTTTAGCGGCAACATTCGAATTGGAGATACCCTGGAAGTACAACCCTCAGGTCTTAAAGGACGTGTACGATCCATCCAGGTGCACGGTCAAAAAGAGGAGGAAGCCCTGGCTGGACAGAGGGTAGCGGTTAACTTGACTGGGATTGAAGTGGAGCAGATGACACGGGGTGAGGTGCTTGTTACCCCAGGGGTCTTCCCTGCGGTACAGCGGATCACCGCCTCCCTGCACCTGCTCAAAGGGTCACCACACCCATTAAAAAACTGGCAGCGTGTCCGTTTTCACCTGGGGACAAAGGAAGCCTTAGGGAGGGTACGCCTCCTGGACCGAGATGAATTGCAGCCGGGCAGTACCACTCCGGTACAGATTGAACTGGAGGAACCGGTTGTGGCTGTAGTGCACGACCGTTTTGTGATCAGGTATTACTCTCCGGTTACCACCATCGGTGGGGGGGAGATCATCGAGGTGGGGGGAAAGCGTTACCGGCGCTTCCGTGACGAAGTGCTGGATGGGCTTGAGCGCAAGCTTACCGGGACTCCCTCTATCAGGGCTGCAGAGGAACTGCGCTCTGAAAAGGAGCCGGTTACTCTGGCAGAACTGGCCAACAGGACCGGAATCAGTGAGGATGAGATGCACCAGATACTCGAGGATCTAGAAGACTCGGAGGATGTGCAGGTGTTTGATCTAGGGGGGGACATCTTTGTGATTTCCATATCTCTTTACGAAGAGTGGGAGCATCAGGTGAAGGATGCGCTGTCTAACTACCACAGGGAATACTCTCTCCGCAGTGGCTGCCCGAAAGAAGAAGTGCGCACCCGTCTTTTAAAGAAGCTTACCCCGCGCTTTTACCAGGCTATCCTGGATCGATGGGCAGAGCAAGGAAAACTCATTGTTGACGGGCAAAACCTGGCCGTTCCTGGATTTGCAGTTACGCTCTCCCCGGAACAGCGGGACCAAGTTCAAGCAATGCACAAGAGCCTGGCTTCTCAGCCTTTTTTACCCCCGGGAGCGGCTGAGGTCCGGGAACTGCTGGGGAACAATCTCGATTTGCTGCAGTACTGTATCCAGCAGGGTATGCTGGTCAAAGTAGGAGAGGACCTCTACTTTTTAAATGACGCTGTGGAACAGGCCTGGATCTTAATAGAGAAATACCTCAAAGACCATGGGGAAGTGACCATCGGCCAGGTTCGCGATATCCTTGGTACATCAAGGCGCTGCTGTCTTCCGCTGCTGGAGTATTTTGACCGCTTGAAAAAAACCCGGCGGGTTGGGGATAAAAGGATACTTTTTTCTGTTCCCGGAAAAAATGTTTGATACTAAAAAGGGTTTTATAGACTTTTGAAGAATACAATCTGAATAACATTTTTGAAGAAACCTCCTGGGGGCTACGGAGGTAGTTTTTTAAATATGGGGGGTGTTGAAACGGATTATCATGACAATTTGGTTCTGTGATCACAGAGATAGAGTCGGGGAGATATTTGGTTTAAGGGAGTACGGCGTATTTAACAGAGAAAGAGAAACGAGAAGGGGAGGATGGGTATGAAGTTTTGGAGGAAGCGGGGTAAAGCCCTTGCTTTACTTACTGTACTGACCTTTGTTTTCGGAGTCTTTGCCGCGGGCTGCGGTGATAATGCAGCAGAGAATGGCGACACGATTAAGATAGGTGTCAACTACGAGCTTTCTGGTCCTGTGGCTACCTATGGGACCAGCTGTAAAAATGGTATTATGCTCGCTTTTGAGGAGATCAATAAAGATGGTGGTGTCCTGGGGAAAGATATTGAAGGCCTGGTACAGGACAACAAATCCCAAAATAGAGAAGCCCGCAATATCGCTGAAAAGCTTGTATCCCAGGGTGTTGTGGCTGTAATCGGGCCTGCTACTACCGGTAATGTTCGGGCAGCAGAGCCGGTCCTGTCCAAAGCCAAGATTACGCTTTTGGCCACTGCGGCTACTGCTCCTGAGGTCACATATAACGAAAAGACCAAAAAGGTACGGGACTATGTTTTCCGGGTCTGCATCATTGACCCAGATCAGTCTCAGGTAATGTCCAACTATATCTTTGATGAACTGAAACTGAAAAACGGCGCGATCATCGTGGATAAAGATAATGACTACAGTGTCGGTTTAGGGAGAACTTTCAAAGAGTTTTTTACCGCCAAGGGCGGCAAGATAGTTGCTGAAGAGGGTTTTGTCCCCACAGATACGGCGTTTAAGCCGCAGCTGACCAGTATTGCCTCTAAGAAACCGGATTTTATATACATCCCGGCTTACTATAATCAGGTAGGACTGATCATCAAGCAGGCCCGGGAACTGGGCATCGACCTGCCGATCATGGGCGCTGACGGCTGGGATTCCCCGAAATTAGTGAGCCTTGCCGGGGAAGGTAACCTCAGTCAGTGCTACTTTACCAACCATTACTCTATTGAAGACCCGGCAGAGCACATTCAGAATTTCATCAATGCTTATAAGGAAAAGCACGACACTACACCTGATGCTTTTGCAGCTCTGGGTTATGATGCCGGATATTTGATGGCTGAAGCGATCAAACAGGCAGGATCTGCCGATCCGCAGAAGATCCAGGATGCTCTGTTAAATATCAAGGATTTCGAAGGTGTCACTGGAAAGCTGTCCTATGATGAGAAACATAACCCGATTAAAGAGGTTTCCATCATCGAGATGGTGGATGGTAAGCAGAAGCTGATCAAGAAGATGCAGCCTGAGCATTAAAGAAACAGCTAGCAGGCTAAAAAGGGAGGGCAGATGTCCTTCCCTTTTTCCTGCTAAGAGATGCAGAAAATGGAGGTGAGCAGATGCAGGACCTGCTTCAGCAGTTGCTCAACGGATTATCTCAGGGAAGTATTTATGCCTTGATTGCTGTGGGTTATACCATGATCTACGGTATTATTCAATTAATCAACTTTGCCCACGGTGATGTCATTATGGTGGGAGCCTATGTTGCCCTCGGTGCGGTTTTAATGGGTTTTGGATTTATCCCCAGTCTGTTAATAGCGATGCTTGTCTGTGCTGTCCTGGGGGTCTTGATCGAGCGGGTTGCCTACCGTAGGGTGCGGCCTGTGAGTAGACTGGCTGCTCTGACTAGTGCCATCGGTGTTTCGCTATTTTTGGAATACACCATGATGTACTTTCTGGGAGCTGATATACGGACATTTCCTCCTGGAGTCCTCGCAGAGCGTACCTACTCTTTGGGAGGAGTTATGATCACCAATAAAGACCTGCTAGTTTTAGGGACTACAGTGATACTGGTGGTTGTTTTACAGTACATTATTTTCAGAACGCGGACCGGAAAAGCGATGCGTGCGGTATCCTTTGACGGGCAGGCAGCGCAGTTGATGGGTGTTAATGTGAATAATACTGTGGCGATTACTTTTTTCATCGGTTCGGCTATGGCCGCTGCCGCTGGTATGCTGTACGGGATTTATTTCAATTCTGTGCAACCCTTAATGGGGCTAATGCCCGGGTTGAAGGCGTTTATTGCAGCGGTTCTCGGTGGTATTGGCAGTATTCCCGGGGCTATGCTCGGGGGGATACTGCTGGGAATGACCGAATCATTAGTCGCCGGTTTCGGTGGTTCCATGTACCGGGATGCGGTTGCCTTTATCATTCTGATCCTTATTCTTTTGATCAAGCCTACTGGACTACTTGGTAAAGGCGTTCAAGAGAAAGTGTAGGTGGAGATAATGTTGAAGAAATATTTTCCGTCCATATTAGCTTGTTTGGCACTAGCTGTGCTCTTTACTATTGTTCAAGTAGGGATCAGCGGAGGGCTGCTATCTGGTTACTGGATAACTAATATTTATCTCATGGGGATTAATATTATCCTGGCTTCCAGTTTAAACCTGATCAACGGCTTTACAGGGGAGTTTTCCCTGGGGCATGCTGGTTTTATGGCTGTCGGTGCCTTTACCGGGGCTATTGTTACAGCAAACCTTGGGCTCCCTTTTCCTTTGGCCATTATTGCAGGAATGTTGGCTGCAGCAATAGCCGGAGTAATTGTTGGGCTGCCAACCTTAAGGCTGAGAGGGGACTACCTGGCAATCGCCACCTTGGGCTTTGGAGAAATCGTCCGGGTGGTACTGATGAATATCGATTATGTCGGTGGAGCTTCCGGGATGATGGGGATTCCGGAAGTGGTAAACTGGCCTATAATTTTTATTAGTGTGGTGCTGTCCCTGCTGCTGATTAGGAACTTTATCGGTTCCTCCCATGGGCGTGCCTGTCTGGCAGTGCGCGAAAATGACCTGGCTGCCCAGATGATGGGGGTTAATATCACCTATTACAAGGTGCTGGCCTTTGTGATTGGGGCGGCTCTGGCAGGGCTTGCCGGTGTTCTTTACGCTCACTATTACTCAATCATCCAGCCCAAAGAGTTCAGCTTCATGCTTACCTTTGATGTGTTGGTGATGGTTATGGTGGGTGGCCTGGGAAGCTTGACTGGTTCTGTTGTGGGGGCTGTACTCCTCACCACAGCTTCTGCTTTTCTGCAGGCGATTCCAGAACTACGGATGGTGCTTTATGCCTTACTGCTGATCGTTTCAGCTGTTTTCCGCCCGCAAGGCTTACTGGGCGAAAAGGAAATTACCCTGCGCACCTTTGAACGATGGGGGGGTGTCTTATATGCAGCTCTTAACCGTAAACAAACTGAGTAAATCCTTTGGTGGGCTTGTAGCAATCAACAACTTTAATCTCCGTGTGGAGTCCGGTGATCTGGTGGGTCTGATCGGGCCCAATGGGGCAGGTAAAACCACGGTTTTCAACCTTTTAACAGGACTCTACCAGCCTACAACTGGTTCGATTACCTTTGATGGTAGGGATCTTAAAGGAAAGCACCCCCACCAGATCACTAGAATGGGTATGGCGCGTACTTTTCAAAACATTCGCCTCTTTGGCAACTTGTCAGTGCTCGATAATGTCAAGATAGCCTATCAGGCAGTGGTTAACTACGGGCTGATCCCTGCATTTCTCAGGGTACCACCCTTTAATCGGCGGGAGGAAGAGATCGAAAAGGCGGCATTAGAGCTCCTGGAGATCTTTGGTCTTAAGGAACATGCGTATGATCGGGCGAGAAACTTACCCTACGGAGAGCAGCGCTGCTTGGAGATTACTAGGGCATTGGCTACTGGGCCCAAACTGCTGCTTCTTGATGAGCCTGCTGCGGGGATGAACCCACAGGAGACCCATGAACTGCTTTCCCTGATTAAGTGGATCCGAGAACAGTTCAAGCTGACCATCATTTTGATCGAGCATGATATGTCTCTGGTAATGGGACTGTGCGAGCGGGTGCTGGTCTTAGACTACGGTTCTTTGATTGCTGAAGGGACACCCCAGGAGATCCAGCAGAATCCCAAGGTAATTGAGGCCTACCTAGGGGATGAGGAGGTGGTGGCATGGGAGGAATAGAACAAATACTCACTCTTGATGATGTCCATGTCCATTATGGTGCCATCTGGGCACTGAAAGGGATCAACCTCACAGTGGGTGAGGGGGAGATCGTCAGCCTTATCGGAGCCAATGGAGCCGGCAAGAGCACCACCCTGCAGGCAATCTCTGGGGTTGTCAAGAGTTCAGCGGGAAAAACAACCTTCCGAGGAGAAGATATTACTAAGGTACCTGCACATAATATTGTGAAAAAGGGTATTGCCCAGGTGCCTGAAGGGCGCCGAGTTTTCGCCAACCTCTCTGTGTTGGAAAACTTGGAAATGGGCGCATATATCAGGAGAGATAATAAGGGGATCAAGCAGGATATGGAAATGGTCCTCGAACGATTCCCCCGCTTAAAAGAGCGTATCAGCCAGGTTGCCGGAACCCTAAGCGGTGGTGAGCAGCAAATGCTGGCCATCGGGCGTGCATTGATGACGCGGCCAAAACTGATGCTGCTCGATGAGCCTTCGATGGGACTGGCTCCTCTCTTAGTAAAAGAGATTTTTTCGATCATCCAGGAAATTAACCAGGAGGGAACGACCATCCTGCTGGTTGAACAGAACGCCCGGATGGCCCTTCAGATCTCGGACCGGGCCTATGTTTTGGAGACAGGCAGAATTGTTCTGGATGGTCCAGCGAAAGAATTGGCCCGTCAGGAAGATGTCAAAAAGGCGTATCTTGGTGGATAAAAGAACCTGCTCTTATGGTTGGGGTGGGTAAAATTAAATTAAAAAGGGGGCAGTTTCCATGCGTGTGCGTGATAGAATGACTCCTGACCCAATAAGTATTACACCGCAAACAACAATTGCAGAGGCCTTGACGACTATGCGGGAGGGGCATTTCCGGCGCCTGCCTGTGGTTGACCGGGGGAAGTTGATCGGGATTGTCACAGACCGTGATTTAAGCGAGGTGTCCCCTTCCCCGGCCACCAGTTTGAGCGTTTTTGAGTTGAATTATCTCCTCTCCCGCACCAAGATTGGGACCATCGTCAAAAAGCAGCAGGTGATCTCTATTTCCCCAGATGCCTACCTGGAAAAGGCGGCTTTGGTTATGAGGGACAAGGAAATCGGGGCAATACCTGTGGAGGAAAATGGTAAGCTTGTGGGCATCATTACGGAAAGCGATATCTTTGATGCCTTTATGGAGATGATGGGACTGCGGGATTCCGGCACCAGGCTTGACCTGGAAGTGGACGACAAACCGGGGATGCTGGTGAAGGTTTCGGAGATCGTCTGGAAAAACGGTGGAGATATCTCTCATCTGGCTGTTTTTCACAAAAAACAGGCGAAAGCTGATCTCGTGCTGCAGCTGCGCACCAAGGATGTTGATACCATTGTTGATGCGCTGAAGGCCCAGGGAATTACCGTCCGCTCTGCTGACTGGAAGGGACACGCGTAATAGTCGTTGGTTGTTGGTCGTTGGAAAAAGACCGCGTGTCACGGGGACGGTCCTTTTGACAATGTGTGTTGGTGGTTGGTGGTTGGAAAAAGGAAACGATATGTTGTGATATATAGTGGCTGAGAAGCTAATCGGTAAAGGTTCGGCCGCGTGTAGGCAGTTTTGGAGTTGGTAAAGGATGCGTTTCAGTGTGTTGTGACTGCCTCTTCAGTAAGATTTTGCCGTGAGGGGTTAGGGTCTGCTTACTGGACGAGTACTATCGGTTATGTTAGAATAAAATGCTTAGTGGGGGCGGATTGTGCCTGGTGGTGCGCCTGGACTTCAAATCCAGTGGGAGGCGTGGCTGACACGTCTTCGGCGGGTTCGATTCCCCCACGTTCCCGCCAAATTAATGATTATTAGCGTATTAAATAATAAATTA
>CALGIY010000354.1 GCA_937914965.1 uncultured Thermoanaerobacteraceae bacterium
AAAATATGGTTTTGACTGCGACACCTGCGTGGTGGTTACCTCTCTTGAGGAGCAGTCTCCTGATATCGCCCTAGGAGTCGACAAGGCACTAGAAGTCAAGACTGGAGAAATAGGTGGTAATGGAGAATTAGGGGCCGGTGACCAGGGCATGATGTTTGGCTATGCCACTGATGAAACCCCTGATTTTATGCCCTTGCCAGTGGACCTGGCACATAACCTGGCGCGCCGCTTGGCCCAGGTCCGTAAAGAAGGTATTCTTCCCTATCTGCGTCCTGATGGTAAATCCCAGGTAACTGTGGAATATGAAGGTGATCGCCCTATCCGGGTTGATGCTGTCGTTATATCAACTCAGCACAGCCCTGATGTTACACTGGACCAGATCCGGGAAGACATCATTGAGCATGTGATCAAAGTAACAGTACCTCCCGAGTACATCGATGACAAAACGCATTTTTATGTAAATCCAACTGGTCGATTTGTAATCGGGGGACCGCAGTCTGATACAGGCCTCACCGGGAGAAAAATAATCGTAGATACCTATGGGGGAATGGCCAGGCACGGTGGTGGTGCTTTTTCTGGTAAGGATCCCACAAAGGTAGACCGGTCTGCCTCGTATTTTGCCAGGTATGTGGCCAAGAATATTGTGGCGGCAAAACTTGCGCGTAGGTGCGAGATCCAAGTTGCTTATGCTATTGGTGTGGCCAAACCACTATCAGTTCATATAGATACCTTCGGAACCGGCGTAATTCCCGATGAGAGAATCTGCGGCCTTGTTCAAGAGTGCTTTGATTTTAAACCAGCCGCCATCATCAAGAAGCTCGATCTCAGGAGGCCTATCTATAGGCAAATAGCTGCCTACGGCCACTTCGGCAGGCCAGATCTTGACCTTTCCTGGGAGAAGACGGATTGTGCGGAACTGCTCAAAAAAGGAGCAGAAAAGATGGCCCTAGGAGGTCGCTGCTAGTTGGTTTCAGGTTTTCAGTTGGTATAAATTAATTAATCCTGGCCAGTTATATCACAGGTATAACTGGCTTTATTGTATGAGCCAGTTTTTATTGAGACAGCCTTTGCAAGGCTGGTTTCTGATTTTTTGTTATAATAATTGCGAAGATAATTGATTCTGGAGAGTTGTAAAATGGTAGAAGAATGTGCCGAAGTTATTGTCAAAATCAATCATCCCCGGGTAGGTGGCATTTTCCACTATTTAGTCCCGGATGAAATGGGGAAGCCACTGCCGGGCACCAAGGTTTCGGTTCCTTTTGGTAATCGAGCTGTTGAGGGGTGGATTATCGGATACAGCAAACCGGACCCAGGGATTAACCTGCGGGAAATTGCGGAACTTGATGGCTCCGAACCGGATTTTACAGAGGAACTCTTGGGGCTGGCACACTGGATGTCAGGTTATTATATCCACCCCTTGGGGGAGATTTTAAACCTGATTTCCCCTCCACCAAAACCGAAACGCCCCTTAAAAGTATCAGTACCCGAAAAGCCCCAGGTGCATCCCAATGGGATTATTTTAACAAGTGAACAGCAAGAAGCTCTAGATAAGATCACAAAAGCACTGGGGAATCGTGAAAACAGTAGATTTCTTTTGTATGGTGTGACCGGAAGCGGCAAAACCGAGGTTTATGAAAGGGCAGCAGAGGCAACCTTGGCTGCTGGGCGCCAGGTTCTCTATCTTGTGCCTGAAATTGCCCTCACCCCTCAGATGAGCGCTTTATTCAAAGAAAGGTTTGGAGAACAGGTAGCTGTTTGGCACCACAGGTTGGCCGGGAGGGAAAAATACCGCGCCTGGGAAGGGATCAGGAATGGTGAGATTGGCATACTGATTGGCACCCGTTCCGCTGTTTTTGCTCCTTTTCGCTCTCTTGGCTTGATTGTTATCGATGAAGAGCACGATCCCGCGTATAAACAGCAGCAAAAGCCATATTATCACGCTCGCCAGGTGGCTTTGTGGCGTGCTAGGTACAACCGGGCGGTGATTGTTCTCGGGAGTGCAACACCCTCCCTGGAAAGCTATACATCTGCAGCCTGGGGGAAGACCCAGTTGCTCAAATTAACGAAGCGCCCTCCTGGGCGCTGTTTGCCTAAAATTACTCTTGTTGATCTGCGCAAGGAACAGCAAGGAGGAAACTTTTCTTTTATAAGCGAATATTTAATGGGACAAATTAAGCTGCGCTTGAGTAGGCAAGAGCAGGTAATCCTGTTTTTAAACAGAAGAGGGTTTGCGCCTCTCGTTTTTTGTCCTGTTTGTGGGGAGGCTTTAAAGTGCAGTAATTGTTCTATATCTCTTATTTATCACCAGCAGACTAAGGAACTACGCTGCCATTACTGCAATGCTGCAAGATCGCTACCTCGAGCTTGTCCCTCTTGTGGGAGCACCAAAAAACTGCGTTTCCTGGGGATAGGAATCCAGCGGGTGGAAAAAGATCTTAAACAGCTTTTGCCAGGTGCTCGGATTTTGCGGTTGGATTTTGATACTACTCGAAAAAAAGGATCTTTTCTCCGCATTCTTGGTAGTTTTTCCAAGGGAAAGGCTGATATACTCTTGGGGACTCAGATGGTAACCAAAGGACATGATTTTCCTGGTGTTACCCTGGTGGGAGTCCTGAATGCCGATCTGTCTTTGCACCTCCCAGATTACAGGTCTGCAGAACACACCTACCAACTCCTGACACAGGTATCCGGGAGGGCGGGACGCGGTTTAAAACCTGGAGAGGTTGTTGTGCAGACTTTTTACCCAGAACACTATAGTATCAAGTCTGCCTGCCAGAGAGGGGATTATTTAGTCTACCTGGAAGAGGCTCAGAGGAGACAATCTCTAGGATACCCTCCCTTTAGTGAGTTAATCCGTGTGCGCCTAAGTGGAAAAGACGAAGAAGATGTACTCAAATTAGCTTCTTGCCTGGCACAGGAAATGAAAGGGATCCTGGAACCCTGCCAGGTTGTAGTCTTGGGTCCGGCCCCGGCACCGGTTTACCGGGTCAAGGGTTATTACAGGTATCAGATCATGTTGGGTACGTAGGAAGATCAATGACTGCCTCGCTGTTTATCGGAAAAGCAATAGTGTTATAATTAGTATAGAAGTGGATCCTTTTGGCTTTTAATTTAAAGGGGGAAACCTTAGATGTCATCTCGTAAAATAGTGGAAATGGGCGATCCTGTATTGCGCCAGAAGTGCCGTCCTGTGACAGTTATTAATAAAAAGATAAAAAGACTGCTCGATAACATGAAAGAGACCATGTATGCAGCAAATGGTGTCGGACTAGCAGCTCCTCAGGTAGGTATATCCAAGAGAATTATAGTAGTAGATGTGGGAGAAGGCTTCTGGGAATTGCTTAACCCGGAAATAATTTTCCAGGAAGGTGAAGAGGTAGGGGTAGAAGGCTGTTTGAGCATCCCGGGTGTGGCAGGAGAGGTAAAAAGAGCTTTCAAGGTCAAGGTAAAAGGGTTAGACCGCAGTGGTCAGGAGCAGATCATCACTGCAGAGGGGCTTGGCGCCCGGGCACTGCAGCATGAGATCGATCACCTGGATGGTGTCCTCTTTATCGATAAAGCTGACCGAATAAGCCAAGGGAGTTTAGGAGGATAAGTATTGAATATTTTATTTTGTGGTACATCCGAATTTGCTCTACCAATACTAAAACAGGTGTTGGATAGTAAATGGAATCTACAAGGTGTGGTGACACAACCGGACCGTCCCCGTGGGCGCGGTCGGAAAATGTCATCACCACCGGTAAAAGAATATATGTCCGGGAGCGAGATTCCTGTTTATCAGCCGGGAAGTTCTCAGGAACTAATTGAAATCATTGATCGAGCTCAGCTTCGACCAGATGTGATTGTTGTGGTTTCCTATGGACTTTTGCTTCCTGTACCAGTTCTAGAATTGCCTCCATTGGGGTGTGTTAATCTTCACCCCTCACTGCTGCCGGCATACCGTGGGGCGGCGCCTATCCAGAGAGCGATCATGAATGGGGATAGATTGACTGGTATTACCACCATGTACTTGTCCAAGGAAATGGATGCTGGGGACCTCATTCTTCAGGAGAAAGCAGAGATTCCCGAAGATGCTACAGCAGGAGATATGGCTGGTGTCCTTGCGGAACAGGGAGCTGTCTTAATGCTCAAGACACTGGCCATGCTTCAAGCGGGAACAGTTTCGCGTCGTATCCAGGATAACGAACAGGCAAGCTATGCCCCTCCTCTGAATAAGGATGAGGGAAAAATAGGGTGGGACCAGGATGCTAATGGCATTTGCAACCAGATCAGGGGTATGAATCCTAAACCGGGGGCGTATACTGTGCTACAAGGCAGGGTTCTTAAAATTTGGGGCTCCCGCGTATGTAATGAAGAGATACCTGGTTGTTCTCCAGGAGAGATCGTGAACATTGACCCGAAGGTGGGTTTTTCGGTAGAGACAGGACAAGGCCAGCTTTTTTTAACAGAGGTACAGCCTGCGGGACGCCAGAGGATGACTGCCGCCGAATTTGTTAGGGGATACCGGATTTCCCCCGGAATGCGATTAGGATAACTAGAAAAAAGGCAACTCTTTATGAAGGCGGTTGTTTACTTATGAATAGATCTAAAAGGATTTCACCTGCCAGGAGTGGTGCGCTGCGTGTGCTTTTAGCTGTGGAGAAGGAAGGCGCGTATGCCAACCTGGTGCTTCAGAAACTAACACACACCTTGAAACTGGGGCCCAAAGATACTGCACTGATGACAGAATTGGTAAACGGCACCCTGCGTATGCAGGGTACACTGGATTGGGTGATCGAACAGTTCAGCAAGGTGTCAGTACCTAAGATGAATTATATTATTCGCAGTATTGTACGGTTGGGAGTTTATCAACTGCTTTTTCTAGACAGGGTACCTGCGAGAGCTGTTTGCAATGATTCTGTAGAACTCGCAAAAAGTTTTGGTCTCCGCGGTTTGGCGGGGTTTGTCAACGGCTTGCTGCGCAGCATTAGTAGGAACAAGGAAAACATTTCTTATCCCGACCCTGAAAAGGAGTTGGCTCCGCACATCAGTTTGAAATACTCGCATCCTCTTTGGATGGTAGAACGCTGGTTAGACCGCTTTGGGAAAGAGGATACCATTGCTCTGTGCAAGGCAAACAATAATCCACCTCCTGTAATGCTGCGCTGCAATACCTTAAAGATTGCCCCGGATCAACTATTGGAGAAACTGGCAGGAGAGGGACTTGTGGTCCGCCCCAGTTCACTGGTCCCCGAAGGGATCATTGTGGAGAAGACAACATTTTTACCAAATCTGAAGTCTTTCCAAGAAGGTTATTATGTTGTCCAAGATGAAAGTTCCATGACAGTAGCTATTGTTTTAAACCCTGATCCGGGTTCTTTTGTTATTGATGCTTGCAGCGGGCCGGGAGGGAAGACATCCCACCTGGCACAGGTTATGAAGAATAGAGGAAGGATTTTGGCCCTCGATGTTCATGATCATCGGTTGAAACTAGTTACAGGTACTTGCAAGAGGTTAGGAGTTACTATTGTTGAGACGAGACAGCTCGATGCCCGAGAACTTGCTGAGCATTGGGGGGAAAAGGCTGATTATCTCCTGGTGGATGTGCCCTGTTCCGGCCTGGGTGTGATTCGCAGGCGGCCAGACTTGCGCTGGCGGGTAGAGTCTGGGGATTTAGCGGGACATGCCCGACAGCAGGAGGAAATCCTGGAAGGTGCATCCCGGTGTCTGAAAACAGGAGGGCTTCTCCTTTACAGCACTTGTTCCACTGAGCCAGAGGAGAATACAGGGGTTATTGATAAATTTTTAAGGGAACATACCTGGTTTAAGTGCGAAGATTTAACCCCCTTACTTCCGTTCCCTTTGATCAATGGTGACGATCAAGTCAGTGCCCGAAGGGGTTTTCTGCAGTTGTTGCCTCACCGTCATGGGACAGACGGTTTTTTCCTGGCTTGTATGAGAAAAGGAGAAAGCAGGTGAAACCATGGATTTAGATGAATTGGAAAGAGTAATAACCAAGTTTTGGGAAGGCATTTTTCGCAAGGGTAAAAGACCCATTCAACCTGTAGAAATGGCTAGGGCTCTGGTACGGGAAATGGCCACCCAGCGTCGGGTGAGTGTTTCCAGGGTCTATGCCCCTAACATTTTTACGATTAGCTTGGGAAAAACGGATTTTGAAACAAGCACTCCACTTCAGGATGCTCTCAGTCAGGAACTGGCGGAGTATGTTAAGAATAAGTCATCAGAAAAGGAATACTCCTTGATTGGGAGACCGCAGGTCGGTTTTATAGAGGATGAATCTCTGGATACCGGGGAAATTGCGGTAAAGTCTGCATTTTCTTCAGATTATCAACAAGAAATTCAAGCACCACATCAGTTACCCAATAAAATTGATCACACAATGATTTTTGATAAAATGGAAGTCAAACAGGGAAATGGTGCTGTTGGCAAAAACTATTTTCTTGTTATTATCAGCGGCCCTGAACAGGGAAAAAGAATTTCTCTTCACGGGGAAGAAGGTTTCTATATCGGGCGGAAAAGTACCAATCAATTGGTGCTTTCGGATATCAACGCATCCCGCGAGCACGCCATGCTGGAGTGGCGTGGCGAAACTTTGTATCTAGTTGATCTGGGGAGCAGGAATGGGACCTATGTAGATGGAATGCGTATGGAAGAGTGCCCTATGGAACCCGGCGATCAATTCAAGATTGGAGAGAATTTGTTTAGGGTTGAAGGGGGCTAAACCGTGATCTGGGTGGTCCTGGCTTTAAAATACCTGGTTTTGCTGCTTACTTGTCTTTTTATCCTGGTTGTTTTCCTTGACAGCAAGCCAGGGCAAACTAAAAAGGCTGTTCTAGTGGTTAATCATTCAGCATCCCCTGCAGTTTCGCCTGGAGAAAAGTGGGCTCTAGAAAAAGGAGTGATTTTGGGAAGAGGTGCCGGGTGCGCTGTTAATCTTCCTGATCCCTTTGTTTCTACTCGTCATGCTCGCATTGTTTTTCAAGATGGTGAGTATTGTATCACTGACCTAGGCAGTACCAATGGTACCCTTCTAGAAGGGTACCATTGGTACTGCCTAGG
>CALGIY010000355.1 GCA_937914965.1 uncultured Thermoanaerobacteraceae bacterium
TCCAAACAGATAGACATCTACATCATCCCCGGCAGCAATACCCTCACTGGCAAGAGAGATGCGCAGCAAGCCGTCCGCTTCCACCATCGGAGTCAGCAAACCAGATTTACCGAGAATCGGTTCAGCCAAAAGCCTCCCCTCTTTCCGCTGCAGTTTGACAAAGATATACTCCTCTCGTCCCGGAGCTGAACCAAGGCTGCGGGAGATCACCGCTCTAACCGGTGGTATTCCTGCAAGGAGGCCGCAGTAACTTCCAAATCTCAGCAAAGGTGAAACAAGCAGGTCAAAGGACAACAGGGCAGCAGCAGGATGTCCTGGCAGACCAAAAACCGGCTTGCCAGCCACCACACCACCTAGAGTGGGTTTACCTGGCCTGACAGCCAGCCCATGAAAGATGAGGCCTGGTTTCCCTAACCCAGAAATGATGTCGGCTGTGTGATCCCTTGTCCCTACCGAACTCCCGCCGGAAACCACAACAATGTCATTTTCTTCATATGCTTGCCGCAATTTTTCCTGGAGCAGCTTGGGATCATCCCGCACTACACCGTAGAGCAGCGGTTTGCCCCCCAGGTCGAGTGTTTTGGCAAAAAAGGTGTATGAATTTACATCCCGAACCTCTCCAGGACACGGTGTTTCTGTCGGGAGTATAAGTTCATCTCCTGTGGAGATAATACCAACCCGCAGAGGGGCGAAAACTGCTAGTTCCGTCTCCCCCAGGGAGGCGAGATATCCGAGATCCTGAGGACGAAGCAGATGATTTACAGGAAAGACCTCCTGCCCGGACCTAATATCCTCATCAGCCCGCAAGACATTCTCCCCGGGCCCTGCAGGTCTCAATACCTCGATGCATCCTTCACCCGCATCTTCAGTATATTCCACCATCACAGCAGCGTCAGCACCAGGAGGGAGCATAGCCCCTGTGGCGATCTGAATGGCCTCACCCGGGGCAATCTCTCGCTGTGGGGCACTACCAACCCGAATCTCCCCAGCAACAGTGAAAAAAGCCGGCAGACCCTCACTAGCCCCAAAAGTATCCTTGGCTCTGACAGCATAACCGTCAACAGTGGAGCGCGCAAATCCTGGTACATTCTCCTGGGCTTCAACCGGATCTGCCAGGCGCATCCCCAGACACTCAAGCATCGGTTTTCGCTCACTCTTCCGAAGTTCTGCTGGAAGGTCAGCAGCAAGCTTCTCTCTTGCTTCTAGTAATGTCAAAACATTCAAAAGTTCTTCTTTCAATGCACAGTCTCCTTATTAAAAGCACCCTAATGCACAGCCGTGGAGTTTGATCTTTAATTCATTGCAAGCATCCCCAATAACCTTAGGGTTCACTCCCAAGGATTCTGCAATACCCCGGGCCACAGGACAGGTTATTTTCCCTTCAGAAGCGGCCTTCAGCAAAGCTTCTTTAACCCTGGGATCGACACCAGTTGCCTCTTGATGCTGCATCCTTCTCATCCCCCTATAATTTTATATTTTTATATTCTAATAGATAAAGTAAAAAAATAGCGCCAACCTAGAGTTTGCCTGCGCTATTCCTATACCAGCAACTCCTTTCCAGGTTGGGAGGCAGCCAGGTTTCCCCGGTACCCTACAGCTTGAATGACAGCCTGCGTTTACCCCCCATAGCTGATGCCTTAGGGAAGCTAAATCGGAGTTTTTTTATTTATTTTTCATTATTAACTTAATTATACATGAAAAAATCCTTTTATGTCGTTACCTGTAAAGGGAAATTATAATAATTGATTCAGGCTGCCCCTCCGATAACCCATCAGATCAAGAGTTACATAAAGAAAGCCAAGCTCTTGTAAATATCTTGTAATTTCTGTGTGTTGTTTCAAGATAACAGTGAAATCCTTCATGGCGGTCTCGATCCTGGCCATCCCCTGGTGATGGCGCACCCGTACAGTGCTGCAACCCAGAGACAGCAAATACCCCTCAGCCTCTTCAATCATCTTGAGCTTCTTTGGTGTGATTTGTTCACCGTAAGGGATTCGGCTCGCTAGACAGGCAGCAGCTGATTTATTCCAGGTAGAAAGCCCTGCTGCCCGTGATAACTGACGGATCTCATCCTTCGTTATCCTTACATCCTGAAGGGGGCTCTGCACACCAAGTTCCCGAATGGCCCTCATACCAGGTCTGTAATCACTTTCATCATCTTGATTGGTACCATCGAAAACCGCATTATAACCGCCCTCCCGGGCGAGGCTACAAAGCACCTTAAAAAGGTTGTGCTTGCAGTGATAACACCGCTCTGACGAATTAGCCCTCACTAATGGAAGTTCCAGCGGGTCGGCGGATATGATCAGATGTCTCACCCTCAGGTTTTTAGCTATCTCCTCGGCATCCTGCAGTTCCCGCCTGGGAATTAATATGGTATCCATAGTTACTGCCAGAACCCTATCCCCTAATTCCTGTTGGGCAAGCATGAGCAGAAAAGTACTGTCCACTCCTCCGGAGAAGGCTATCAGAGCACTTTCAAAACCACTGATCTTTTTTCTCAAGGCATCGAGTTTATTGCTAAGCAAATCACCCATCTCCATCTCTACCCTGTAAATAATAAAAAACCACCGACACAAATTAAGTACATGCAACAAAGGTGCCAGTCTGTTTTTCCCGCCCTTGAACCCTAGTGAGCCTGGACAATAATAAAGGGTTTTGCGCCAGGCCTACTTTATAGAGACCGGGCGCAAATGTTTAGGCTCAGAAATAAACAACTATTAATCGTGGTTACCACGTTTTACATATATTTATAGTGCTGCTCTGTAAATCTCTGCGATTTCCTCCACTGTTGCATCCCGGGGATTGGTAATCAGACAGACATCATGGGCCGCTGCCTTGCTGAGCTCCAAGATATATTCCTCGTGCAGGCCGATTTCCGAGAGCCTCCTTTTGGCACCAATATCCAAGCACAGACGCTCTACAGCTTCAACGGCCTTCTCCGCTGCATCCCTGGTACTGAGCCCTTCAACCTTCTCTCCCATCGCCCTGGCGATATCTGCATAGCGATCCATACAGGCAACGAGGTTGAAGCGCATCACATGGGGAAGCAAGATGGAATTGACCTCACCATGAGGGAGATTCAAGAGCCCCCCTAACGGATGGGCCATAGCGTGAACTGCGCCTAGAATGGCGTTGGACATAGCAACTCCTGCAAGCAAACTAGCCATCGCCATTTCTGTTTTGGCTTTAATATTGGTACGGGAAGCCACAGAGGCTCTCAGCGATGTATTGACCATCCGGATAGCACGCAAGGCATTGATATCTGTAATCGGTGTAGCGGCTACTGATACATACGCCTCTACAGCATGGGTCAGAGCATCGACCCCAGTATTGGCAGTCAACCTGGCATCTTTAGTACTCAACAGAAGGGGATCGATAATAGCAATATCAGGCACCAGAGATTTTGACCCAATGGTCATTTTAACCTTCCGGTGTGTGTCAACTATAATCGCAAACTGTGTCACTTCTGCGGCCGCAGAAGTGACACAGTTTGCGATTA
>CALGIY010000356.1 GCA_937914965.1 uncultured Thermoanaerobacteraceae bacterium
ATACATTCAAGGACTTTACTATATTAGCACCTCCCCTTTTCAAGGAAACAGTAATAATCACTAATGGTGGCATGTGCCCATTGGAACGCTGCTGGGCGGCCGAAACCAGAGGGTATAAAACAATCCCGGTCGATGTTGCTGCGACCGGGACACAAATTATTCCTATGATCAGGCTTCTTGTTTTTCCCTGCTGGGGAAGTAAAGCGCCTTGCTGAAAAGTTCCATAAAATTATGCAAAGCCCCCAGCTCAATATACTCCACAGTGCCAGCGATTTGAGCAGAGCGCCTGTATTCCTCTGCGGAAAGCAGAGCGACCTTTGCCCCGGTTCCCGCTGCATTACCCACAGGCTTTACCCGATCCTCAAGGCAAGAGGGAATCAAACCGATGACACAAGCGCTGTGCTTATCCAGGTAGTTTCCAAAAGCACCAGCCAGGATCACCTCAAAGACATCTTCTGGCTTAATAGCATAGGACTCCAGCAACGCCTCGACTCCAGTACTAATTGCACCCTTTGCCAGCTGAAGTTCCCGAACATCCTTCTGGGTGATGCACAACGGCCTACCCTGAGCTGTCTCTTCGGCAGGTGCCATTAAAAATGACCTGATGCCTTCATACTCTACGATGCGGCCAGCAAATCTTTCAGCCGGAGTGCCAGCTAGCTGTTCTGGAGTGAGTATCCTGCCCTTAGCATCAAGCACACCCACATTAAGCATACCAGCAACAACATCGATCAAGCCGGAACCGCAGATCCCCTCAGGTTTCTCATCATCGATCGTTGTGTAGACAAAATCTTCCCCGAACTTCACGCTGTCGATAGCTCCGGCAGTACCCCGCATCCCACAGCTGATCTGTGCCCCTTCAAAAGCAGGGCCCGCTGCGGTGGAACAGGAAAGCAGCCGGTCTTTTGTGCCCAGGACAATTTCTCCATTGGTACCGATGTCGATGGCCAACCTGATCTTATCACTTTGGTCCATCTCTGTGGCCAGAACAACCCCCACGGTATCTGCACCGACAAAACCGGCGATATTGGGAAGCACATAAACCTTGCCCGCTGTGTTAATCTCAATTCCCAATGACCCGGCATCAACCTCTTGAGAGGACCCGGTAACAGGAACATAAGGAGCTAGGGCAATATGCTTGGGGCTGAGCCCCAGGAATAAGTGGTGCATGCAGGAGTTGCCTACAACCGAAACCGCATAAATATCCTCTCTAGAACACCCTGCCCCTAGAGCAGCCTCCCCAATGAGCCTGTTCATCGCATCTATGATCGAGTGATGTAGTTTTTCAAGACCATTTTTTCCATTGAAAAGATCTCATTTAGTTGCAGGAGCCGTTATTATTGGGTTAAGTTTACCGGGTAGTTCTTCTGTTGCGAATGAGTTGAACAGGGATGAAGTGGAGAGCTATTCTTCTCAGCAAGAAGTCAAAGGAAAGGTGACTTCAGGGGGAGTGGTTTTGCCAGGGGTAACAGTGACTGTAAAGGAAGATCCTAGCAAATCTACTTCCACGAATGCTTCAGGAGAGTTTAACATTGCGGCCGAAAATGGTCAGACTTTAGTTTTTACGGCTATTGGTCATGAGAAAAAAGAGGTTGCCATTACAGGAACTACTGTGAATGTGGAGCTAAATTCTAGTGAGGAGAATATTGACGAAGTCGTTGTGACGGGATATTCTACTCAAAAGAAGGGTGATATCAGTGCTTCAATTGTATCCTTGGATCAAAAGAAACTGAAAGATACCAAGTCTCCAAATGTTTCCAATCTATTACAAGGAAAGGTAGCTGGGGTTCAAATCAATAACTCAGGTAAGCCTGGTGAGGCTCCTCAAATTCGTATTCGTGGCGCGGGAACTGCTTATGGTAGCAGAAACCCACTTTATGTAGTGGATGGAGTATGGTTTGACGACATTAGCTTCCTAAACTCAGGGGATATTGAAAGCATGAACATCCTAAA
>CALGIY010000357.1 GCA_937914965.1 uncultured Thermoanaerobacteraceae bacterium
CTTGTCAAGAGCAATGTTTCTATTGAAAATATCTTTGTTGACCCACTGGTACAACCAGTTTCTACAAAGGATACATTCGGGGTCGAGTTTCTCGATGCAGTAGATGAAATCATGAGAAGGTTCCCGGGGGTACACACAGCCTGTGGGTTATCAAATATCTCCTACGGATTGCCTGTACGCAGTTTCTTAAATCAAACCTTTGCAGTCATGGCAATCGCTAAAGGGTTGGATGGCTTGATCATCAACCCCTTGGATAAAAAGATGATGGCCAACATCATCGCCGCAGAAAGCCTGGCCGGGAGAGACAGGTACTGCACCAAATATCTCAAATCCTATCGAAAAAAGAAGTTTGACTTTTAGTTCATAAATATGTTTACAGGAAAAACCAACGGGGAGCAAGGCAAGTGTCTAGCTCCCCATTTTTCTACCAGGGTAAGGAGAGGAGGCTGTTTATGGGTGACAAGAAAGTTTTAGGAGTTAAAGACCTTATTTTAATGACTGTTGTCGCAATTTTTTGTATCCGCCAAATTCCCAATGTTGCTCCTTACGGCGCATCATCAGTAGTCCTCTGGATTATTGCAGCATGTAGCTTTTTTCTACCTCTCTCTATGGTATGTGGTGAACTTTCCACGGGATGGCCCGAAGAAGGCGGATTATATGTCTGGATCAGAGAGGCCTTTGGGAGCCGCCTGGGTTGGCTGGCGGTATTCCTGTATATATGCTCCTGTATGGTCTATTTCCCAGTAATGCTGCAGTTTGTTGTTGCCTCCGTAGGTTTCGTCTTCGATGAAGCACTTGCCAGCAATAAAGTTTTTATTGGTATTACCTCAATGATAGTCTTCTGGATATTGACCATAATCAATATTAGAGGGATGAAAGCAACTAAGAAACTGATCAATTTCACTACAATTTTTGGTATCTTTGTACCAGGAGCTATTTTGGTATTATTGACTATTTACTGGTTGGCATCCGGACACCCGATGGCAACAGATTACGGTACTATTTCCAATTGGATACCAGATCTCAGCCGATGGGATACAATTGTATTTTTGTCATCGATGATGTTTGCTTTTTCAGGAATGGAAATATCTCTTATGTTCGCCGGCCATACAAAAAACCCACAAAAAATTTTTCCTGTTGCCATCTTTTGGTCGGCCTTGATTATTCTCGCTTTATATCTGGTCGGTACCTTCTGTCTTAATGTCATGTTCCCTTCACAAGATGCAAATATTGTAGCTGGCATCATGCAGGCAATAAAGGTTGCTGCCACTGAACTAAACTTGATGTGGCTGCTTCCTGCAATGGGAGTCATGACTGCACTCGGCGCCATCGGGCAGACCAATGCCTGGCTGATTGGCCCCATCTATATGTTAAATGCTGCATCAGGTGAGCATCATATCCTGGGGAAAAAAATCAGCGAGCTGCATCCCAAATACAGAACTCCTTCATTTGCCCTCTATGTTCAAGCTTGCCTGGTTTCCTTCTTTTGCTTATTTTCGTTTATTACACCAAGTGCAGAGGCCGCCTACTGGGCACTATCTGCCATGACGATTCTCTTTTACTTTGTACAGTATCTCCTCGTATTTGCCGCTTATTATAAATTGAGGATAACGAAAAAGGATGTCAAGAGAACCTTTGTCATACCGGGCAAAGTACTGCCAGTGATTCTTCCTGCACTCGGGTTTATTTCTATTGTGTTTGCTCTTGTTCTGGCAGTTATTCCCCCCGCCCAGATTGATATGGGTAATAAAATTATCTACGAATTACAAACTATCGGTGGGCTTGTCGTGGCTGCGATCGTTGGTGATCTGCTCTATCGCCGGGCAATACGTCGGCACTCTGCTGCACGACCCACACTGAAATAGATGCCGAAGACTAGATGTCGGATGTCTAACTTCAGTTCCAATGACCTTTAATCCTACATCGCCTAATAAAAAGCCCTGCTTTTTGGAGAAAGCAGGGCTTTTAACTTATACACAGATGAATCCACTCACCACAGCACTTCAAGCAGCGTTTTTGTTGTATCCCGGCAGTGACAGTGATAAGACAACACTGGATATTACCATTACCATGCCAGTCAATTCTCTCAAGGTGACCGGTTCATGCAAAAGAATAACTGCCAGTGTTACAGCGATGACAGGTTCCAAAGTGCATCCTAAACTGGCCCTGGAAGCCCCAATATACTCTATCGCCTGTAGAAAACAGACAAGGCCTACAAGGTTGTTCAGGACTCCAGAAGCCAAACCAAGACCCAGTTGCTCAAGGGTATAGGTTGGTAGAGCAATCACCGTCTGCGGGTAGATAAGGCCACAGATAATAACGCAAATAAGTGAAGAAGTCCCTATCAACTGCAGGGGTTCAGCCTTGGTCTTCTGCCCCAGAAGAGAGAAAATTGCGAACAAAAAACTTGAAATCGCAACAAGAATCAGGCCTTTAATAGAAATAAAGGATGTCCCGCTAAAAACACCGGTCATAATACAGATTCCCAGGAAGGCTATGACCAGTCCGATGTAGAAGCGCCGAGGGGCCTTCTCTCGGAAAATAAATATAGCCAGTACTGCTACTAT
>CALGIY010000358.1 GCA_937914965.1 uncultured Thermoanaerobacteraceae bacterium
CTGATTTCTCCACGATGATCTTTTTGCATGATATAGGCTTCTGCGGCCCTACTCAGTCTATTTTGTTTTTGTGAATTGATCATATCCCTTTCGGTTCCAAACGCCGAAGAAGACCTTACTTTCACTTCCACAAATACCACAACGTCATTATCATGGGCGATCATATCTACCTATAGATCTTTATGTCGACAATTTAATCCATTAATTTGAAAACCAATCTTTTTTAAGGATAAAACCGCCATTTCTTCACCTTTTGTTCAAGGGTCCTTGCGGTCTATCATATCTACTTAACGATGGTGTTCCCTAAAAAATCGCCCAATAACTTCTCTCCTTCTTTGAGCTTCTGATATTTAGCGATCAGGACCAGCATATCATCAGGGTCCTTACATGTCTTAAGTTCTTCCCTGATCCTATGCATCTCCTGTTCGATCTTATTCTTCTTTACCCTATAGATCAATTGATTGACCAGGTCTTTCAACTGATCTTTCTCCTCGGGAACAAAGATCTTACGCTTATCGTCGTTCCAGTTAGGGCTGATCTCGTATTTTGTGGCTATGCTGTCGACCGCTAGCCTGGAGACTTCCTCGTCCTCATGGGAGAAAAAGAATTTGGCTTCCGGTACTTCAAAGCTTTCAGCTTGCTTTTTAAACTCTTCTATAATCTTGCTGCTGGCCTTGTCCTCAAAGCTGACGTCGTCCATGCTCGCCAATAGATATGGGGCAACTGGAATATCGCCATCCCCTTCCCAGACAACCAGCTCACGCCCATAGTTCAGCAGCACACGCACGAGTTCCCTTTCCATCAGGATTTCGGATGTAATCTGCTGGATCTGGGGTTCCGGAACCGTGATTCCCTCCGCGGCCATCGCAGCCAACATCTCCGCAGGGATAAAATCATCCGTTGGATAATCTGGGCCAGGTCCAGAAGCCGCACTGGCAGCCTTTCTATCCTTGGCCTTGTTCCGGTCCATCCGGATTTTATTCAGTTCGGTAAGGAGCACGCGTTCCTCGATATCCAATAATCCGCTACATTGGCGGATATAAACAGAGACCTTGATCTCATCTGGGATCAGGGCAATACTGTTTACGACTTCCCGGATGACTTCCGCACGTTTGATGGGGTCTTCCCCTGCATCACGCAGAAGGATATTGGTCTTATAGAAGACGAAATCTTCCTGATGTCTATCGATATGGTCCCTGAAGGCCGAGGCTCCAAACTTCTGCACATAGGAATCCGGGTCATTGCCATCGGGAAATAGCAGGACCTTGACGTTCAGTCCCTCTTCCAATAGCATATCGGTCCCGCGCAATGAAGCCTTGATCCCCGCCTCGTCACCGTCGTACAGGATCACGACATTTTTTGTGTAGCGGGATATCAGCTTTATCTGCCCTGTGGTGAGGGAGGTCCCTGAAGAGGAAACGACATTTTCCACTCCTGCCTGGTGACAGGAGAGCACATCGGCATAACCTTCCACCAGATAACACACATCATGTTCTGAAATCGATTTCTTGGCGAGGTGCAGGCCGTACAGGACGTTCGATTTATGGTAGATCTCGGACTCCGGGGAGTTCACGTACTTAGGGACGTTCTTATCGGTCTTTAGGGTCCTGCCTCCAAAACCGATCACCCGACCGGTCAGGTTATGGATCGGGAAGATGACCCTGCCCCGGAAGCGATCATATAGCGACTTATCATCCCGCTCAACCGCGAGTCCGACCTCTGCTAGGTATTCTTTACTGAACCCTTCTGTCAAGGCTGCATCGACCAAACTTGTCCAGGCTTCTGGCGAATAGCCCAGGTCGAACTTCTGTATGGTCTCATCCCGATATCCACGTTCGCGGAAATAACTCAGGCCAATGCTCTTGCCCAGGTCGGTTTCCCAAAGTTGGGTTTTGAAGTACTTCCCAGCCCACTGGCTCAGGACGTATAGACTTTCCCTTTTATCCTGGGCTGCAAGCTGTGCCGGGCTGCGCTCAACCTCTTCGATAGGAATATTGTATTTATTGGCCAAGTACCGGATGGCCTCTGGATAGGCATACTTCTCATGCTCCATCACGAACTTCAGGGAATCCCCCCCGGCCCCGCACCCGAAGCACTTGTAGATCCCCTTTGAGACCGATACGTGGAAGGAAGGGGTCTTCTCGTTGTGGAAGGGACAGTTCCCGATAAGGGAGGTGCCCCTCTTCTTGAGATCGACAAAATCCCCGACCACCTCATCTATCCGAGCTGCGTCAAGTACTTTCTCTATGGTCTCTTTTTTGATCATGCCAGAACAAATATAGCAATACTCGGACTTAATTCCCTAATACATGGCCCCCTTATGGTAAATAGTGCACATTCCACTTGTCCAGCTGGAAAATCTTGGTGTGCGGAAATTCAAGTGACCGGAGGGCGGACATGCACCGATTTCCCGAACGCGGTCTGGTCAACCTTCCCCTCCGCCAGGATCCTCATGGCACCGCCAGGGGCACATATCAGTAGGGGGCCATCATGAACATCCCCTGAACCGCGGGACCGGACAGTTAGGGAATTCCGTGCCTGGGGGAAATCGACGCAGGGGCGCGGTATGCGAAGCTCGGTGACCATGAAGCACAGCGTGACCATGAAAGGGACAAAGGGGAACCCAGCTCCCCTTCCTTCCCCTGATCCAGGCCTGACCCAAATATCGTGAGGGATCCAAGACCAACCCTCGATTGGCGCAACCGAATTACCAGCACCAAACTGAGGAAGGATGCCATCCCAAGCTTTTTCATCGTCCATTTTTTAGGACAGGTCATGGTTGAGGTAAACCATTTGTTAGGTCAAATAATTACCGATGGATGAAACACCTGTTAATTTAAACGACAAATCAGCTCAAAATAAGGAAACTATTACCGTCAACATTTCCGTTCCCGGGCATTTGTACGGGATTTGTTATATAAATGGAAACATAACGGATCAAAGAACTTAAAACCTGGAAAAATGGAAAGAATCGAAAAGAGAGCGAAAAAACTTGGACTGGAGAAAGGATATTACCTATTGCTATTGGCAATCCTTGGTATAGAGGATCCGGACCATTCCGACAATCGTCCACTAGCCAAGTAGGCTGAAACAACTATTTATACTACCATACGGGTGCCTTTTATCTCTAGAAGGCACCCATTTTTTTTTACATTGACCCTATTCTATTCGGCTGGGAGGCGAACTCAAACAGTCAAGGAAATATTGTTTTCCAAAAAATGCTAATAATCTTAAAATAACGCATATTTGGATTGCAAAGACATTGAATACTATATTCAAAAATTACATCACCCGATTTTATGTGATTCTTTTTTCTAT
>CALGIY010000359.1 GCA_937914965.1 uncultured Thermoanaerobacteraceae bacterium
GAAAGAGCCTAATTGGGCTTGAACAGCGCAATATACAGGCTTGTCCGTTGCTAAACATATCATATGCTGTGGTGTTAGACTGCTGTCGTCCCCCTGTCCATGGCAACCACCAGCGGCTCAGTATTTGACAGAAAGAGGATGGAAATGGTGCCGGATGGAAATGGTGCCAGGCACCTGGGATAATGTGGGAACTATATTGTGCCACCAACGACTAACCGGAACGTCCCCGAGCCACAGTCCCCATGTGGTGGCAAATAAAACGTCCCACTGCCATTCCACTGCCATTCGTTGGACAACAGAACCGTCCCCGTGTCCAGGCGTGTTTAAAATTTGGGGTACTGGGAAATAATGGTCACAAAACCGCATGAGAGCGGGGGGGAGTTATTGTGACCAAACTGGAATTGATGGATTTAGGCAGTACGAGAAACCGCCGAAGGAAGGGGCGCAGCAGTATATTGGCAGGCACTTTTGTCCTGCTGGCGCTCTTTTTGATGGTAAACGTCTTTACCAGGCCGATGGCAGCGTATGGAGCCCTGTGGCCGGACTTTTTTGTTAAATCTGTTGATACAGAGGGGCAAAAATCAGTTCGGGTTACCGTGGGCTATCAGAAGGGTGAGGGGATCTTCGTTCAGACATTAGAAGAAACCCCGGTAAAGGTTAAGGTTGATGGGGCCACAGTGATTACCCGTGCAGTAATGCCGCGACTTGATGATATTTTGAAGGATGCTGGTGTTGAATTGGGGCAGAAGGACCACGCTGTGGCCAGGGTTTCCTCTGTTTCTGGAAAACTGCCGGAGATTGATGTAATCCGAGTCTACACGAGAATTGTTACCGAAGAAGAAGCCATACCTTATTCGGAGAAAAGGGTGCCTGATCAAAACCTGGCATCAGGTACTACACGTGTCCAGCAGTCTGGGCAGGAAGGGCTCAGACTGAAGAAGTTTGAGGTGACTACAGAAAACGGTGATGTTGTCGAGAAAAAACAGTTGGGCAGCGAGGTGACTCGGGAACCGGTAACTCAGGTAACTGCCTATGGGACCAAGAACGCGGTTGGCAGTGTGGCGGCCCGCGGCGTTTCCCTGCAGGGCCGAAAATCCCTGGATGTGGTTGCCACAGCCTATACACATACTGGTAATCCTACTGCTTCAGGTGTGATGCCTTATGTGGGCGGGGTTGCGGTAGACCCCAAGGTGATTCCGCTGGACACAAATCTTTATGTTGAAGGATATGGCTATGCTAAAGCAGTAGATACCGGTGGACTGATCAAAGGAAACAGGGTCGATATTTTCTTAGATACTGTTAAAGAATGTTATGCTTGGGGTAAGCGCAGTGTTAAGGTTTACATCCTGGAATAAATGAGAAACCCCCTAGCCCCGGATTTTTTCCGGGGCATATTTTTTTTGGGGATAAGGTCGTTTTTACCATAAATTTGAATAAAGGAATTATCGGCCCCATGTGTAATATAATATCTTAACTTCTAACTGACAACTGCATCATGTATAATAAGATGTCTGTTAAATATATGGTGTAGTTTTAAAAAGAGGTGATTTAAGGATGAGTAATGAGAGAAAAGTATGGTGGAAGATACCTGTTATTATAGCTCTGGTGCTTACTATGACCGGTGTATTGGTCGGGTCATCGATAGCACTTGCACGGCAGGAGATTGTGATCAATGTGGATGGAAAAGAGCTGCGGCATAAAACCCTGAAAGGCACTGTAGCAGCAGCACTTGATGAAGCTGGTGTAGAGCTTAGTGACCAGGACCAGGTGACCCCCGACTTGAGGGAGAAAGTGAAAAGAGGGATGGTTGTGGATGTAGAGCGCGCCTTTCCAGTGCGCCTGGTGGCAGATGGCAAGGAAACCACTGTCTACACTGTTTGCACTCCGGTAGAGAGCGTTCTCAAACTTGCGTCCCTGACCTTGGGGGAACATGACCGGGTTAGCCCGGAACTTCACTCCCAGGTAGAACCTGGTACTGAGATTAATGTGATCAGGGTGACCGAAGAAACCGTTAAGGAACAGTTTGCGATCCCTGCGGCTACTGAGAGAAAATCCGACTCATCCCTCCTGAAAGGCCAGCAGAAAGTTTTGCGTGAGGGCTCACCAGGGGATGGAGAACGTCAGATCAATATTGTCTATGAAGATGGCAAGGAGGTTGCCAGGAAAACCGTTCTAGAGAAAGTTATTCAGCCCCCGGTAAGCAGGGTCGTTGCTTACGGTACCACATCTTCGGTTTCTCGTGGGGGCCAGAACCTCCGTTTTAAGAAATCCCTGCGGTTAAGGGCGACGGCTTATGGCCCGAGCACAGGAAAATACACGGCAACAGGACAACAGGTGAAGCACGGGGTTGTCGCTGTTGATCCCCGCGTTATTCCCCTCTGGTCACGGCTGTATATCGATGGGTATGGTTATGGTCGGGCACTAGATGTGGGGGGTGCCATCAAGGGGAATACCATCGACCTCTTTTTCCAATCTGACGCGGAATGTTGGAAGTGGGGGTCTCGCTATGTAACTGTTTATATTCTGGAATGATTAACAAAGGCACCGTTGTTTTCAACCAACCCGGCCCGGTGTGGCCGGGTTTTCCTGTCCATGGTACTTTCTGGGTACTGCAGTAGGCGGATGTTGATAGGCTTAATATTTGGAGCAATTCTCTATTTATAGTATAATAATACCGATTGGAGGCGGGGTAATGTCTGCAGCGACATCTCCAACAGCTTTACGAGCACTTTTAAAGAACTACGGACTTACACCGAAAAAGGGGTTGGGACAGCACTTTCTCTGGGAGTCCCGTGTGGTAGAACGCATCGCCGGGGCAGCCGATCTTTCAAAGAAGGATGTTGTGCTGGAGATCGGCCCCGGTTTGGGGATCTTGACCGCGGCCCTGGCCCGCCAGGCGGGTCTGGTCATTGCAGTGGAGATCGACCGCAATCTCTTTCCCCTACTGAAGGAAAACTTAAAGGATTATGATAATATTCGGCTGGTGCAGGGTGATGCCCGCACAGTTGATTTTGGGGCACTGCTCCAGGAATATGCCCCTGGGTTTACAGGTTCATGCAAGGTGCTGGGGAATCTTCCATACTACATCACCAGCCCTTTGATTATGCGTCTTTTGGATGGGGGGTTCCGCAAGGAACTCCTTGTTTTTATGGTACAAAAGGAGGTTGCGGAGCGCATTGCTGCTAGTCCCGGGGGAAAGGAGTACGGGTCGCTTTCTGTTGCTGTACAGTACTCTGCAGACCCACAGCTTCTTTTTCAGGTACCACCGCATGCCTTCTATCCGCCACCGGAGGTATCTTCGGCAGTGATCCGCTTGAACTGCCGAAAGCGCCCTGCTGTAGATGTCAAGGATGAGGCCACTTTTTTTAAGGTGGTACGGGCCTCTTTCCGCTACCGCCGCAAGACTTTAAAGAATGCTCTCCGCGAGGCAGGTCTTTGGGACCCAACAAAAGAAAATATTTTCGAGGAAGCCGGGATTTTGCCAGGCCGCCGGGGCGAAACCCTTGATCTCGTAGAATTTGCTCGGCTTGCAGATGTACTGCTCCAGACACAGGAAAGGACGGAATAATAATGCGCTTCATTAGTCCAACCAAGGGGGTAATGGACTGGGATAAACTTGTGGACGACCTCCTGGCTCATGTTGCAGAGGAACCGGAATTAAGCTACAAGGTCATCATTGGTACAGACTCTCAAGTGAGGGAGGAGACATGCTTTGTTACTGCGGTTGTCGTACACCGTGTAGGTAAGGGAGCGCGTTATTACTACAGTCGCAAGGTGTATGATGATATCAGGAACCTGAAGCAGCGGATGTTCATGGAAGCAGCTACCAGCCTGGAAGTCGCCAGCAAGTTGGCACAGGATCTGGCGAAAAGGGGACATACTGAACTCAATGTGGAAATCCACCTGGACATCGGCAAGAATGGAGAGACCAAGGAGTTGATCCGGGACATTGTGGGTATGATCACAGGAAGTGGTTTTGATGCTAAGATCAAGCCGTACTCCTGTGGGGCCTCAACTGTTGCGGATAAGTATACGAAATAGTGGTTGGTCGTTAGAAAAAGAAGTGGGCAGAGGAACGGAACGATTCTGCTGTCGTTAGTGGTCTGCAGCTTCTATCCATCCCGACTGCCGCAGCCTTTTCCAACTAACTAAGCGATGTGCCTAACGGGACACGAGAACCGTCCCCGCGTCTCGCTCTACCCAGTGGACAGCAGAACCCCATGTCCACCCACCCATTTTAGACGAAGTATAAGATCTTTGCTTTGGGAAACTTTTCGGTGATTTGTTCCTGGAAGAAATTATTAATCAGTGCCATCTGTTCCTTGGGGTAGACATATTTCCCGTATCCGAACTGTCCCCATTTAAAGGACCTTTTTTCTTCATCAAGGGGGAGCTTTGTCTCTGGGAAGAGATCTTTTATCACATTTTTTGCTCTTGCGGTAAAGCGGTGAGTGATCAGTTCGAAGGTCAGATCTGTGTAATTGGAGAATGGGTGCAGCTGATCTAGGAGAGCGCTGTAATTCTTTTCCCAATCATCTTCCGCGATAATGGGGGCGATCATGAAGCCCAGGGGATAACCCGCTGATGCCACCTTTTCCGCTGCTGATAGTCTTGCTTCCAGGCGGGGGGTGGCATGTTCATAGGTCGTGATCACCTGAGGGTTGTTGATGGAGAAACGAAACCTGGTTTTGCCCCGGTGTTCTAGGTCAAGCAGGGATTGAACATCAGTGAACTTGGTGACGAAATGAAAAGAGGCGTGGTCCTGGTCGGCGAAAAAGGTGATGGCCTTGGCCAGTGCCCCTGAATATGGCTCAACTGACAGGGGGTCTGCAGTTGCAGCGCCCTCAAAGACGGTATTCTCAGGCAGCCTTTTGTTGATATACCCCTCTGCCATCTCCAGAATCTCTTTCTGATTAACATAGATTCTGATATAAGGACTGCGGCTCAGGTTGGTGTGCAGGTAACAGTACTCGCAGGTTCCCGGACAGCCTGTGGCCAGGGGGAGTTGATAGTGTGCAGAGGGGCGGCAGGTGGCGAATTCCCTGCTTTTTCTGACCCCTACAACAAGGGTGCGCTTGGCGTGGAAGAATTTCTCCATGGCACTTTTGCCGGGGATGCCGGTCACTCTGTTATGAGAGGTTGTAAACTTCACTTCAATAGGTTGTTCCTGGAAGTCATGGTACAGCTTCTCCCCTAAGGGATAAGAGAGTGCCCCTTTTTCAAAGAAGACCCTTTCTGGCCGGAACAATGGCAGTCATCCCTTCACTTTTATAACTAGTATCCCCTGAAACCCCTACGAACATTAAAAATCGGATTAAAATCGTTCTGTATTGGCGGGAGGTGAGGTTTTCATTTATTGTTCCCGGATCCGGCTGCACAGATCGAACCAATCACAGCCTGCACAGAAGGAGTCAAGCCAGCTCTTTGGTGCTGCCATCACCTTTTCCTGGAGATACTGCCAGGAGACCTGGTCGCCGGGGTTTACTGCCAGGAAGTCCAAAGCAGTTTGGTCCAATTCGCGGATCTCTTCATCTGCTTCCTCCTTGTGTCCACAGCGCTCCTCCTTCAGGTAGGGGCAGGCTTG
>CALGIY010000360.1 GCA_937914965.1 uncultured Thermoanaerobacteraceae bacterium
GAGCTTTACGGGTTGTGGATAGTGCACTGATGGTGCTCTGCGCGGTATCAGGAGTGCAAGTACAAACTGATATCGGTTGGAGAGAAACGGAAACGGCAAATCTCCCTAAAATAGCTTTCATTAACAAGATGGACAGGGAAAATGCCAACTTTGATCGTGTCCTGCAGCAGATGAAAGAGTTCTTTAAAAAAGATATCATTCCTTTACAGCTTCCCCTAGGATCCGAGGAGGACTTCAGCGGGGTAATTGACCTTCTAAAAATGAAGGCCTACAAATACAACCCCCAAGATGGTACCTGTCAGGAGCAAGAGATACCAGGGGATATGGCTTCAGTTGTAGAATCGGCGCATGAGGCCGTGATCGAGGCAGCAGCTGAAGGTGATGATGAACTCCTCATGAAGTACCTTGAGGGGGAGGAACTATCTGATGAAGAGGTTAATTTAGGACTAAAGAAGGCTTTTCAGGCAAATAATTTTGTTCCGGTTTTATGCGGGTCTGCATTAAATAATATTGGCATCAGGCACCTGCTCGACTTTCTGGTTGATGTTATTCCATCCCCGGTTGATGTCACCGAGAAATCACTCTCAGAGGAACCACAGTCCGCACTAGTGTTTAAAACACTGGCCGATCCATATGTGGGCAAATTGAACTTCTTCCGGGTATACGGAGGGTCTTTTAAAAGTGACAACGCTATTTACAACGCCACTAAAGAGAAGGAAGAAAAGGTCGGGCAGCTCTTTACAATGCGTGGGAAGCAGCAGGAGTCCCTCCCTGAAGTAAAAGCAGGAGATCTGGCTGTTGTTGCAAAACTTCAGGTAACAGAAACCGGTGATACCATTTGTAGGAAAGATAACCCGGTGATACTCCCCGGAATAGAATTTCCAGAACCCATGCTTTCAGTTGCCATTGAGCCCAAGAGCAAGGGCGACGAGGATAAACTTGGCGGTGCAATCGGGAAACTGATTGAGGCAGATCCTACACTGCGCATCGAAAAAAATGCAGAAACAAAAGAGACCATTT
>CALGIY010000361.1 GCA_937914965.1 uncultured Thermoanaerobacteraceae bacterium
CTTTCTGTACCCTTCCTGATAATAGTACTGGCCAAAAGTCCCCGCAAACCGCCGTTCTCTAGAACATGAACCCCACTAATAGTGCTTCCACCAGGAGAGCACACCCTGTCTTTAAGAACAGCAGGATGTTCCCCAGTTAACTGAATCATCCGCGCTGTCCCGATCATGGTCTGCACAGCCAGTTCCAGGGCAACCTGCCGCGATAGCCCCATTTTAACCCCACCATCAGCCAGGGCTTCTAAAATGACAGCCATGTATGCGGGTCCACAACCACTCACACCAGTCACTGCGTCAAGGTCTCTTTCCTTTAGTGTAATCACCCTACCAACCGCAGAAAAAAGCTCTTCTGCAGCTTCTCTGTGAACGTCAGCAGCACTGCTGCCTAAAGCCAGAGCGGTCATCCCTTCACTGATCAAAGCGGGAACATTGGGCATCACCCGGATCACAGGGATACCCATCGGGAGATCCCTTTCCAGAGAAACGATCTGAACCCCGGCGGCAACAGAGATTACTAACTGCTGAGGAGTTATAAGATGCGCTATTTCTTTGAGGACACCCGCAACCAAACTGGGCTTCACTGCGAGGATCACTACCCCGCTGTGCAGGACTGCATCTTGATTAGCAGTAGATACATTGACAGCAAAATCCTTTTTCAACACCTCTAAAGTGTCCTCTTGGGGATCACTTACGGTAACATCACCAGGTTGAACAAGTCCTGCTTTCAGAAAACCTGCAATCAGGGCGCTCCCCATAGCACCGGCGCCAATAACACCGATCGTCTTTTTATTAATCGTTAACACCCTCCCGGTCCAGCTTCAACATCAACCGGTCCTGCATATTACCTCCCGGAACTTCGGAGTAGACAGTAATATTGCTTGGCACAAAGAGGAAGGTTTCTTTACTCACTCTCTGCATGCTGCCATTCAAAGCAAAAACCGTTCCACTTAAAAAATCAAGGATCCGCTGGGCCACTTCTTTTGTCGTGCGGTTAAAATTGAGGACCACAGGTTTCCTGCTTTTCAGATGATTGGCCGCCTTTTCTGCCTCATCAAACGCAGTAGGTGTTAATACTATAATTTTTACCTCGGGGGAAGTGTGCAGACTCAAAACAGGCGCGCGTTTCCGCCCTTTTTGATCATCCTCATCATACTCCTCAAAGGCTTCGTATTCATCTTCCTGATCTGAATATCCTAATACGCTTAAAACTTTTTCATACCAGCCGCGAGCCAAAAAACGTCACCCCCACTTATTGATAAAAGCTGCTAAAAATAGCGCTCCCAATCCTTACAAGTGTTGCTCCCTCCTCAACTGCAATCTCAAAGTCATTGGTCATTCCCATAGAAAGATGGCACAGATCAAAGTGCGGCCTTTCCTGGGCTATTTGATCACGGAGGAGGCGAAGATTTCTAAAGACCGGGCGCGTTTTTTCCGGGTCATCCTCTAAAGGTGCCATAGTCATCAAACCACGCACTTTTATACCTTGTAAGTCCTGGACAACATCAAAAAATTCAGGCAGTTCTTCCGGGGAGAGGCCATACTTTGTATCCTCTCCAGAAACATTAACCTGTACCAGCACCTGCCATGGAATGCCCTGATCATTACCCAGTTTGTCGAGTAGTAAAGCTAGTTCCAACCGGTCAAGGGAATGAATCAGCTCTACCTTCCCGGCCAGGTATTTTGCCTTGTTGCGCTGCAAATGTCCTATTAGGTGCCACTTCACTGCTTTTCCAATATCTTCATACTTATTTAATAACTCCTGCACCCGGTTTTCACCGAACGTGTCCAGGCCACACTGCAGAGCATCCCTCATGTTTTCAACAGCCACCCTCTTGGTAACAGCAACAAGCTTCACTTCAGATGTACTGCGGCCTGACCGGTGACATGCCTTGGCAATCCTCTCATTAACCATTTCTATTCGCTTGCTCAATGTACCTTGCAACTAAATCTTCCTCCTCTTCCCATTTCGGCAAAAAAAGGCCGATTCCTCCCCTTTGATTATATTTCTTTCTTGAGTATCTTCGCTAGTCCGGGGGTCGTAACCACTTCAGTCCCGGGGGTTAACCCATGAACAGCGGTTTTATCATTTAAAGTGGCGACCACTTTTACTTTTCTCCATACAGGCCCTGAAAGCGACATAATATATACTCCAGGTTGAGTGCCTTTTTTGACCAGTGCAGATTTAGGAATAATCATACCCTCTCCCATCTTGTTGGTCATCTTTAATTCAAGAAGGCGTTGGCAGGGAAAGGGACGAGCCTGCACCATCTCCATAGCCGCGAAATAGGAACCTTCCTTCTTGACAAGGGAGGCCACCTTCGCTTTACCATTCCCTTCCTCTCCCCAAGACATCTTAAGCAGCTCACCAGTTTTGATATGAGGATTATAACCCGGCTCAAACCGAATGACGACATAGGGATTCGCCAGATTATCGAGTATTTTGAAAACTGGGTCACCTCTGGTGATCTGTGCCCCATCATTTTCGGATTTCCTTCCCTTTTCAATGTTTCTAAATAAAACGCTGGGGTCGCTGTGCTCCCACGATGCGCGGTCAAAGGCACCCTCCCAGCCATCGAGATGATAGCAGACAATACCGGTTGAAGGGCTCTTGATATTAATTTTTTCACCGCCATCAAGGCCATCGTCTGGTTCCAGGCGTGCAACCACTGTACCTACTGGAATACGCGCCCCCTCTGGAACAAGAGAAACCAGTTTTCCAGCACCTGGTGCTCTGACTATCTCTTCCTTGATGATGAAGATACCCTTCACTTCAGCAGATTCCACTAACTCTTCTATGGGGGCATTCACAGTTCTGATTGCATGGAACAAACAGAAATTAAATGCTTGCCTGCCAAACCAGAAGACCGCAATTAGTATAAAAAAAAGAAGGATCAGTTTTTTAACAAGGCTTCTCGCTTTTTTCTTCAGATCCCTTTTTTTATGTCTCCGGCGATCTATCCGCACGACCTGCTTTTCCACCTAGAGCACCTCGTAACCAGCATCCTGGATAGCTTTTTTGAACTCCGGTAAGCCAACTTCAATGGGGTCATATTTAATCTTGACTAGACCACCCTCCAGGTCAACCTTTACATCAGTGACTCCATCTAAGGTGCCCAGAGCATCTTCTACCGCCTTTTGGCAGTGTTTGCAGTTCATACCCGTGACTTCAAGGGTCATCTCCTTGGGGAGATTGATTCCGCCTCCACAACAGCGACATCCCATTTTATTCACCTCTTTATTGAATTAAGATTGCCGCCATCCTTCCAGTTACCCCGGCACTACCACGATAAGAAAAGAAGAGATCCTGGCGACAGATTGTACAAAGATTACTTACGAAGATATTCTCCTTCATGACACCGGCATCCATTAAAACCAAGGCATTTGCCCGCGAAAGACTGAGATGCCACTTGCCATGATCTTTGTGAACCATCAAGTTTTGCCATGATCCAGGAAAAGCATCCCTGACCGCTGTGTAAACCTGATCCCCCACCTCGTAACAGCAGTCACCTGCGGCAGGAGAAAGAGCAGCACAGCAGTCCTGCGGCCTGCTTCCATACACCCGGGTCATCTCTTGTAAGCAGTTTAACGCGATTCTGGCCACATTACCACGCCATCCCGCGTGGGCAACAGATATCACTTCTTTTACTGGATCATAAAGGTAAATAGCCTGACAGTCGGCACAACAGATAGCCACAGCTGTATTTTTGAGGGAAGTAATAACACCGTCAGCTGCAGTGCCTTTTTTCATCATCAAGTCCCGCTCAGTGTCAATCACCACCACTCGATCACCGTGAACCTGACTCAGCGTAAAAAACCTTTCCTCTTTAATGCCCAGACTCCGGGCTAAAAGATGCCGATTGGTGGTCACAGCCTCAGGAGAATCGCCAGTATGAAACCCCAGGTTCAACGAGGTATATGGCCCCTGACTGACTCCACCGCAGCGCGTTGTAAAAATCGCCCGCGCTTTACCTCCTCCAAAACTAGGAAGATAGAGGTGGGGTGCTTTCCCAGGTTCTTTATTTAAGATAAAGTCCATCAATCAGATTCCCCCATGCCTGCAAGGATATCAACCTCCACTGTTGGCGGGGTTAAAAAAATGACAACACAAGCAAATAGTACTGCTACAAGGTCAACTCAGATCCCTTTCTGATTCAAGATAGGGCCCGTCCACCAAGAGGTCGCTGATCTCTAGAAGGTGCCTGACATCCTGGTCCTTCCGTGAGATCTCCAGAATCTCCTCAAAAGTATACCCAGTGTAGGTGACAATATCCAGTCCCAACTCTTTGACCTTGTCTGCCATAAAAGCAAAACCCCGGGCCTGGTAAAAGGGCTCTCCACCAGAAAGGGTGCACGCGAACTCACCCACCTTTCTGATCACCTCGTCCACGTCTCCC
>CALGIY010000362.1 GCA_937914965.1 uncultured Thermoanaerobacteraceae bacterium
TGTGCTGGAAAAGATATGCCAGCGGATCCGAACGGCGATCGAGGAAGACAATCGGCAAAATCCGGACCTGCCGCTGAGTATTTCCGTTGGGTACGCTTTAAGCAGAGAAAAAGAAGTAAATGTAGAAGACCTGTTTAAAGAAGCTGACAACAATATGTACCGCAACAAACTGCTGCACGACCACCGCAGCTAGGATGATCCATGCGCCACCGAGCCTACTGACAAATCACCAAGGCCAGGGGTGCGAATGTTCGCTTAAAGCAAACCTCACCCATAAGTACTGGATAGCTATCTATATTGCAAATGGCGTGCTGTGCTTAATATGGTACCTGGTTTGCTTTATTGCTTTATTGATGGGTTCGGCCGGAGAGTTCAGCCTGACACTTTGCTATGCTTGACGGGCAGTACAGCGGTATGCCGCTGGACACTCCCCACAGTGGGGCTTGCTTTTCAGACAGGTATGGTGACCCAGGGCATCGATTTGAGCATGGTATTCGTTGTAAAGGTCAACATCCTGGGGAAGATTGGACATGAAGAACTGCTGCAGATCCTCGTAGCTAATCTTTTCCGGGCAGAACCCGAGCCGGGAAAAAATCCTCTTTGTATAAGCGTCGATCACAAAGATCGGTTTTTCGGCAGCGTAAAGGATAATGCAGTCCGCTGTCTCGGGGCCGATGCCGAAGATACCCAGAAGCCGCTCCCGCAGTGTTCCCATCTCTAGAGATAAAAAAGCATCCAGATCGCCCCCGAATTCCTCAGCTGCCACCTGGCAGAAGGACTGGAGCTTCTTCGCCTTCTGATTGTGATAGCGGGCTGGCCTGATCAGTGACGCCAGATTCTCAGGGTCACAGGAAAGGATCCCCTCTATGGAAAGGATCCCTTCGTTTTTAAGGCTCTCGATAGCTGTGGCAGCACTGCTCCAGGATACATTCTGGGTCAAAATCGCCCCCATAATCATCTCAAAAGGAGAATCTGCCGGCCACCAGTGCCGGGGCCCGAAGTGTTCAAAAAGTTTTTTGTAAATCTCCATCAGTTGGTCATGCATGAGATCACCATCAGCCTGGGGGCCACTGTAGGGCACGCCCGCCCAAGATGTGGCAGTGCAGGTGGTCCACGGATTGGCCGCCTTCACTGCCGGTGTTGACCACCAACCGGAAGCCGTCATCAGCAATGCCCAATTCCTTGGCCAGCTTTGGCACTAAAGTCATCATTTTCCCGAGCAGTTCCTCTTTTGCCCCTTCATCTAACAAAGAGCTGACATGTTTCTTGGGGATCAGCAGGACATGGGTCGGGGCAGCCGGATTGATATCCCGGAAAGCCAGGAAATCATCATCTTCGTAAACTGCATCAGAACCGATCTCATGCTTAGCAATCTTACAGAATATGCAGTCAGACAATTTGCCATGCCTCCTTTAGATTTGTTTCCATTATACATCAAACGGTACCTGGTTTGCTTTATTGCTTTATTGCTTTATTGGCGGCTGGATTGGCCGGAGATCAATAGAACCCTCCCGGGGGTCCCGCCGCCCATCACACAGC
>CALGIY010000363.1 GCA_937914965.1 uncultured Thermoanaerobacteraceae bacterium
ATTGTAGTTGATGGTGGTCTCGGATAAGAAGCCCGTAGGAGAAAGGATGGGTAAAGTTGTCCAAGAGAAGAGTGGTAATTACTGGACTGGGCGTGATAAGTCCGGTCGGAAATGATATAATAAATTATTGGGATAATCTGACAAGAGGAAAAAGCGGAATTGATTACATTGATAGATTCGATGTATCAGCTTTTCCCACAAAGATCGCGGCACAGGTAAAAGATTTTGAACCCTTAGATTATTTGAGCCGCAAAGATGCCAGGCGAATGGACAGGTTTTTACAGTTCGCCAGTGCGGCAGGACGGCAGGCTGTTGAAGACGCACAGCTGACAATTAATCAAGAGAACGCAGATCGCGTCGGAGTTTGGATCGGTTCTGGCATTGGCGGAATAGAAACCTGTACAAAACAGCATGAAATCCTCTTGAAAAAAGGGCCCGGCAGTGTCAGCCCATTTCTTATACCGATGATGATTTCCAACATGGCAGCAGGGCAGGTCTCCATCATGTTTGGTGCAAGGGGTCCTAACGGCTGTACAGTAACCGCTTGTGCCTCAGGATCAAACTCTATCGGTGATGCCTTCCGTATCATTCAGAATAATGATGCGGATGTCATGATTGCAGGAGGAACAGAAGCATCGATTACCCCTTTGGCTGTAGCGGGCTTCTGCTCTATGAGAGCCTTGTCCACGAACAATGATGACCCGCAGGGAGCGAGCAGACCCTTTGATACAGCCAGAGATGGTTTTGTCATGGGAGAAGGCGCGGGGATGGTTATCCTGGAAGAGATGAATCATGCATTAGAGCGAGGGGCCAGGATTTACGCTGAACTAGTCGGGTATGGTGCCACAGGAGATGCTTATCATATCGTGCAGCCAAATCCTGAAGGGGACGGTGCTGCACAGGCATTCACTGCTGCTCTTCAGGATGCAGGAATTAGTCCAGAGGAAGTTGATTATATTAATGCACACGGCACCAGCACTGAAATCAATGATGCTATGGAAACAAAAGCAATCAAGATGGCTTTGGGTTCCCATGCTTACAAGGTTGCAGTTAGTTCCACAAAAAGCATGACTGGACACATGCTGGGTGCTGCCGGGGCTGTAGAGTTAATTGCTGTAACCTTAGCCTGCCAGCATAGCCTCCTACCCCCGACGAGCAATTATAAAAACCCTGATCCTGTTTGTGACCTTGATTATGTGCCCAACACAGCCAGGGAAAAGACGGTGAATGTTGCTATTTCCGATTCCTTAGGTTTCGGGGGTCATAATGCTGTTCTTGTTATAAAAAAATTTACTGAATAAGGTGATTTCTTTGGTTGGTATAAATGACATCATGAATATATTACCGCATCGCTACCCTTTCTTATTAGTAGACAGGATTCTGGAATTGGATCCCGGCAAAAAGGCTGTAGGCCTAAAAAATGTGTCTATGAATGAACCTCAGTTCCAAGGACATTTTCCAGGTACCCCTGTTTTCCCTGGAGTATTGATACTGGAGGCTCTTGCTCAGGTCGGGGCGTGTGCACTGCTCAGCCAGGAAGAACACAGTAAACGCTTAGTTTACCTTGCCGGGATAGACAAATTCCGCTTGAGGAAAGTGGTTACCCCTGGTGACCAATTAATTCTGGATGTAGAACTTGTCAAGATGAAGGGAAACATAGGAAAGGCCAAGGGAAAGGCAACCGTTGAAGGAATTCCCGTGGCAGAGGGTGAGTTCCTTTTTGCTCTGGAGGAGAAATAATGTTATTAAGAGATCTTTTTAACCCAAAACCCAGAAAAAAATACATTACCCTTCCGGCGCGTACAGGAGAATCACCTGCACTTGAAGGACCCGCGGTCCAAACATGCCCATCATGTGGGAACCGGAACAGGGAGGAGGACCTCGACAACAATTTTAAGGTTTGTCCTGGGTGCAATTACCACTACCCCCTGACTGCCGGGGAAAGGATCTGGACTATAACAGATGAAAATAGTTTTCAAGAATTGAATGCAGGTCTCAAGGCAGTTGATCCCCTTTCTTTTCCCGGATATGCTGAAAAAATCACCAAAGTCCAGGAGGAAACAGGTCTTGAGGAAGCTGTTATCACTGGAACAGCGACGATTAAAGGGGAAAAAGTGATCCTTGGTGTGATGGACAGCCATTTTATGATGGGAAGTATGGGATCTGTAGTGGGTGAGAAAATCACCCGAGCCTTTGAGCAGGCCTGTGAGGAAAGAGTTCCAGCGATTATATTCACAGCTTCGGGAGGGGCCAGGATGCAGGAGGGGATGTTTTCTCTGATGCAGATGGCAAAAACAAGTGCTGCAGTTGCCCGGCTTCACCAGGAAGGTTTATTATATATTTCGGTCATGACACATCCAACTACTGGAGGTGTTACTGCCAGTTTTGCCACACAGGCGGATATCATCATTACCGAACCTGGCACCCTGGTTTGCTTTACCGGGCCGAGAGTTATCGAACAGACCATTCATCATAAAATACCCGAGGGCTTTCAATCTGCAGAATTTCTCCTGGAACATGGAATGATTGATCAGATTGTCCATCGCAGAGACTTAAAAGAGTTTCTCGGTAAAATGATAGCACTACATAGATAGATACCGATCTCCGACTTCCGTCAGACAGCCCCATCAGCTAATGAAAACAGAGGCCGAAGTCATGTAACACTGCGGAACCAGCGGAAGGCAGTTTATTGGTAACTACCGGCTTCCGACCTCCGGTCTCCGACTTCTATTAACAGGTAGGAGAAGTGAACAATGCCTTATAATTATTCTCTTGAATTCGAAAAGGATTATAAAGAGCTGGAAAAAAAGCTCAATGAATTAAAAGAATTGGCCGTCAAAAAGAAAATAGATTTTTCGCAGGAAATTGCAACATTGGAAACAAAATTAGATGGTTTTAAAGAAGAAAGATATAATGCTTTAAGTGCGTGGCAAAAGGTACAGATTGCTCGTCATCCCGAGCGCCCTGCAACCATGGATTATATAAGTGCACTATTTGATGATTTTATCGAACTGCATGGTGACCGTTACTATAGGGATGACCCGGCAATCGTCGGTGGAATTGCAAGATTTAATGGGATTCCGGTCACAGTAATCGGCCACCAAAAAGGCAAAGATACCAGCCAGAATCTGAAAAGAAACTTTGGTATGCCTCATCCAGAGGGTTACCGCAAAGCCTGCAGGCTGCTGAAGCAGGCGGAAAAATTCCAACGCCCGGTGATTTGTTTTATCGATACCCAGGGGGCTTACCCTGGTGTGGAGGCTGAAGAGCGAGGCCAGGGCTGGGCCATTGCCCAAACTTTACTGCAAATGTCACATCTAGAAACTCCGGTGATCAGCCTGGTCATTGGGGAGGGGGGGAGTGGGGGAGCATTAGCTCTGGGAATAGCTGACCGGATATTAATGCTCTCTTATGCCGTTTATTCGGTAATTTCTCCAGAAGGTTGCGCCTCAATATTATGTAAAGATGTCAGCAGGAGTAGGGAGATGGCCGATTATTTAAAACTAACCGCACACGATCTCCATAGCATGGGCTTGATCGATGAGTTGATACCTGAGCCACTGGAAGGTGCACATACCAACCTGGAGCAAACATATAAAATAGTAAAGGATACTCTGCAGGTCCACCTTGATGAACTGCTGTCTTGCAGCATCGAGGACCTCCTGGATAAAAGGTACCAGCGGTTAAGGAGCATAGGAAATTAAAGAGCGGGGGATTTAAGTGAGTGGAGTAATTAAGCTCATTACTATTATCATCCTGGGAATAGGGGTTCTTATGTCGCTGATTCCGTTTTTGCCTGGAATCCCTATCATTTTTGGGACGCTAGTTATCTATGCTTTTGTTGAG
>CALGIY010000364.1 GCA_937914965.1 uncultured Thermoanaerobacteraceae bacterium
CCCCGCTCAGCTGAAGGAACTCCATCTAAAGCTTTCAGCAGCTTTTTATTATTTGCTTCATCACTTTTACCAGGTCCGGCATAACGGGAAGAGAAAACCCCTGGTGCCCCCTGCAGATAGTCCACTTCCAATCCCGAATCGTCAGCCAAGGCAATTTGCCCAACAGCCGCGGCAGCCCGGGCCTTGATCAGGGCATTCTCTCGAAAGGTCATACCTGTTTCTTGGATTTCGGAAAGATGCGGAAAATCTGCTAAAGAAAGTAATTCCACAGCTAGATCCTGAAGCAGTTCCTGATATTCCGCAATTTTTCCCCTGTTCCGGCTGGCAATTACGATTTTACGCATCAATGTCACCCAGTAATTCTTTCTGAACAGCAATCAACTGCTCGATCCCCCGAGAGGCCAGTCCAAGGAAAGCCTGCAGTTCTTCCATTGTAAAAGGGGTGCCCTCCGCAGTACCTTGTACTTCAACAAAACGACCACTGCCGGTCATCACCACATTCATATCCACCTCAGCCTGGGAATCTTCCGCAAAACAAAGGTCCGCCAGCAGTTCATCTTGAACCTTCCCCACACTCACCGCAGCCACATAGTCATTCACAGGTAATCTTTTCAAGTTACCCTGTTCTTTCAGCTTGCGCAGAGCGTCTACCAATGCGACGAAGGACCCGGTGATAGCAGTTGTCCTGGTGCCACCATCCGCCTGGATCACATCGCAGTCAATCCAGATGGTGCGTTCACCCAAACTATTCAAGTCAATAACAGCTCTCAATGATCTCCCGATCAGCCGCTGGATCTCACTAGACCTCCCACTGACTCGGCCCCGTGTGCTGTCCCGAAGAGTGCGGTTTCCGGTAGACCGGGGCAGCATGCTGTATTCTGCTGTCACCCAACCCCTTCCCGACCCCTTCAAAAAAGGGGGTACCTTGTCCTCTATACTTGCAGAGCAAACAAGTTTGGTATCACCAACTTCGATCAGCACTGATCCTTCAGCATATTTTAAATAATTACGCTGTATCCTCACCGGACGCAGTTCTTCTATTTTTCTTCCATCAGAGCGCATCTAATACCATCTCCTATAATTTTTATCCTGAATCCCAATCGAATTGGAATGCAAATATTCACCAGACCCGGTGACCGTCCCAAAACAGCATTAACTGGAAGCTGAGGTCCTCCTTTGCTCGGGCCCCTCTTCCCTTCCCGCTGAATCCTGACCCTCTTTTTCATTGAGGGAGATCTGCTCTACGGAAAAAGGGAAACTGCCAAGAAATTTCTTCCCAGCGGTGTAAAAAGAGGAGACCTGACCACTGGCAAAAAAGAGGTGTTCTGGCACTTCTCCTCTATGCCCATTTAAATTCAAAGCCGTAGCCAACTCCCTGACAACCTCGTGGGCTGGGTCTACCAGACGAACTGATTCTCCCAGGACATGCCTGATCACCGGAGTCAGGAAGGGGTAATGAGTACAGCCAAAAACCAGGGTATCAATACCCGCATCCTGGAGGGGCTTGAGATAAGACCTGGCGATCTGGTATGTTTCTTTCCTTTCAATACGCCCATCCTCCACAAGGGGGACAAAAAGAGGGCAAGCTTGGGAAAAAACCTGTGTTTCAGGATCGCTGGCCAGAAAAGTGCGCTCATAAGCACAGCTCTCTACAGTAGCCTTGGTAGCAATAACACCGACCCTTTTATTTTTTGTTACCTTGAGAGCAGCACGCACTCCAGGCTCGATCATGCCAATAATGGGAACCGGGAATTTTTCCTGTAGGCAAGGAAGTGACACCGACGAACTTGTATTGCAAGCTGCGATAACCGCTTTGGTCTTGTGCTGGATAAAAAACTCCACAATATCTATGCCAAAGGCAATTATCTCTTCCGGTTTACGGGACCCATAGGGTAAATGTACTGTGTCTCCAAAATAGATGATCTGCTCCTGTGGAAAGTGTTCCCACAGACTTTTTACAACTGTTAAGCCACCCACGCCGGAATCAAAGACTCCAATGGGTTGCGACATTTCCAATGACTTTCATCTCCATTCATTTAGCTTTTCCGCGACCAAAAACTCCCCCGCGTCTCCCCCGGGCCTCACTTAAAGAAATAAAAGGGTTCTCCACATATTTATTGACCAGGCTGAGCAAATTATCGCGATCCCGCCTTTTGATGACCACATTCACAACCTGGTGCTTGCCTTCAATTCCATCCCCTTCCCAGACTGTTACCCCAAAACCAGCTTCACGTAGTTTATCGACAACTTGGGTAGGATATTCTTTAGGTATGACCTGGGCAATAATGTAGCCCAACGCAATCTTATCCTCTAGAAAGGCACCAAGAACATTGCCACAGGCAAAACCGGCAGCATAAAAAAAGAAACTCCATACACTATTAAGATTCTGAAATACTTGGTTGAGGGCCACTATATAAATGAGGGCCTCAAAAAAGCCAATTCCCCCTGCTTCCCAAGGACGACCCCTCACCAGGAAGAGCGTGCGGACAGTAGCCATCGACATGTCAGCAACTCGAGCAATAAAGATAAGCAGCCAACCGAGCCAAAGAGATGCCATCACTATCACCTCACACAATACTTTAGGAGAAAATTCACGTAAATTATATCATATACAATCTGAGATTAATTGAGTAAATTGGCCACATTATGGATATCTGCCAGTGACCAACGTGTAGCACCTGATTATCAAAGTTGAACCAAGCCTTCTGATCATTATATAATTTACCCAAACAATAATTAACTACGCAGTTCACCTCATTGATACCTTCCTGGCATCTTATCACAATTTTGTTTTTTCGCCTCTAATAACCTTATTCAATGCCATTAACCGCTAATCATCACCTAGTGTGAATTTTTTCCGTATCTTTTTATGTTTTAAATTTGCAAGGTGAATCATAAATTTCATAACAGGGACATTTTTTCTAAGATTAAGAACACGCTTGGGCAAGGGAGGTGGGCTATGGTTTTCCCAAGTTGCTGCTAATAGGCGAACAAGTAAACACGAAGGAGGTGACATTATGTTGCCGGAAGATAAGATTAATGCTGAAGTAAGCCAGATCAAGGCTACTGCAGATCCATCCCCTCTAGGCTTAGGTGGGTTTGCATTAACCACCTTTGTTCTCAGCATAGGCAACGCCCAGTTAATCCCACTTGCCGCTAAACCTGCTTTCCTCGGTCTTGCCTTCTTCTACGGCGGGCTTGCCCAACTGCTGGCCGGCATGCAAGAATTCAAGAAAAACAATGTTTTTGGGGCCACAGCCTTCTCCACTTACGGAGCCTTCTGGCTTTCTCTGGCAACCCTTGTACTACTAGAGTCCCTTGGTGCGATCAATTGGGATGGTCACGGCGGAACAGCACTTGGTGTCTTCCTGCTCGGATTCACCATCTTTAACACCTACATGTGGTTGGCCTCGTTTGGAACTAGTGCTGCAGTCTGTGGAGTCTTTACCACCTTGGAAATCACATTTATATTACTCGTCCTGGCGGAATTCGGCATTATCTCCTCTGTCTACGGTGGTTTTATGGGTATCATTACAGCTGCAATCGCCTGGTATGCCTCAGCAGCAGGAGTTATGAATTCGGTTTACAAGCGAACGATACTACCGGTCTTCCCTCTTGAGAAAAAGTAATCGGCAAATAAAAAGAACCGGCCCGTTTACGGCCGGTTTTTCTTACCTAAACTTTCTCTTAAACGATTGGGGGTGTAGTTTACTAGCCTTTTACAAAGGTCAGGTTGCGCAGCAAAGGCATGTCCACTGGAATGTGTCCTGCAAATGTCTTGTTCGCCTTGCCATCTACCAAAATTTGAACCTTTTGCACTGTTGAAAATTCGGTCAGGGTATTGACAATAGCATAAACAGCCAAGGCCTCATCTTTGGGGTCACCCCCGGTAATTTTCGTGGCATCCAGGTTCAGATCGACAACACAAGTCCCATCAGGCTTGACATTGAGATCTTTTACCTCAGCACCTGCTGGAAGAGCGGGCTTGAGATCTCCTTCTGCTTTACCCTGTAATAGCGCATCCAATGTTGCCCTGGCAATCCCGGTTACTTTCGGAATCTCCTGGGTTACAGGAACCAGGCAGCGGGTTTCTTGATCCTTAAAATAAAGCGTCACTTTTGTCATTTCTTGCTCCGGAGGAAGAACTACATCCTCATCCCCGAGATCTGGTAAACCATCCTCAATACCCGGGGTTTTGGCCTGTTTGTTAGCCCCCAACCTTTCAGTGAGACTACAGCCTCCAACCAGCAAAAAAGCCGCTGTCAATACCGCTAGGACCAGCAAATAAAAGTTTCTCCCGCGCCTCTCATTCTCTTTCTCTTCCAGCAGTTTGAAATCCCATGACATTTAATACCACCTCCCTTTTTTTGGTGATGATTCCTTATTAAACCTATGAAGGGAAGGGGTATTTTATTCCATTCAATAAATAAACCGGTAGAAGTTTTTCTACCGGTTGTTATAAGCAAAAAATTAAAACATTTCGATTTGGTAATCAAGCACTTGTGGCTGCGCTTGTTTTTCAATAAACTTGATCACCCCATTCAATACCTGGTAAGTGTGCCGTTTTTCGTTGGAAACACAGGTAAAAGCGATCGTAGATCGCTGCCATATATCAAGTTGGCCAACCTCGGCAATGGACACATTATGGTGTGCCTTCACTTGGTCGATCATGCTCTTCAAAACTCTTCTCTTATCCTTCAAAGAATTGGAATCTGCAATTAAAAGCTCCATTGTACAAAGTCCCACTACCATAACATCTACCCACCTGCCGATCTCTGGAACTTTTTCACTGCCCTTAGTTCCAGGATTACTGGTCACTCTTTCCTGTTTTATTATCTGCTTCTCCCCGAACAAGCAAAACGCTGCAGGGGGCATTGTGCACCACATAGTCGGCCACACTACCGATCATCAATGCACTAAAACGAGAATACCCGTGTGAACCCAGCACCATCAGGTCAGCACCTTGTTCCTCCGCCCAGGCCACAAGATCTTGCCTGGGATTTCCGGTCAGTACCACCCCACTCACATCCTGAAGACCAGCATCTTTTGCTAAAC
>CALGIY010000365.1 GCA_937914965.1 uncultured Thermoanaerobacteraceae bacterium
AGCCTTGCCCCAACTGCCCAGGGATGCCCCGATCCGTAAAACAGTGGTATTAGGTCGTGTGACAAAAGTATAAGTGATCAGCTTCCAGTCGTTAGTGAATCCGTTGTTGCCCAGGTTACGGCCGCTCATAATATCTTTGATTTCACAGAGATACTGAATCCTTCCACATTGCGAATGTAACTAATATCACTAGGCACAGCTTGAAAAGGACTGATCTTTCGAGTGCTGAATTGACGGAGGATTGAGTATGCCATATAGTTGATGAAGAATCACAGATGAGGAGGGTAAGAAATAAAAGTAGTATGATTTACTTAAATTCATTGATGTTTCCTGATGCAGAACAGGAATTTGATTTTTTCTTGTCTATAAAAAGAACTTGCTATGACAGTTTCTATCCTTTTCAGATCATGTCAAATAAAGGGTTCAGGCGCATGGATTTTGAACCGATTACAATGTTATATGGTGGTAATGGTTCTGGAAAAACTACGGTTTTAAACATCATTGCGGAAAAACTTAAAGTTATTCGAGAATCCGTTTATAATCGCTCTAATTTTTTCGAAAACTATGTTGATTTATGCCAGATGGAATTATTCAAAGAACTACCAAAAGAGAGCAGAATTATTACCAGTGATGATGTGTTCGACTATATGCTAAATATAAGAACATTGAATGAAGGTATAAATGAAAAGCGAAAGGATCTATTTGACGAATATCTGGATGCCAAATATTCCGATTATAAAATGGATTCCCTGGATGATTATGAACAGTTAAAAAAAATTAATCAGGCACGAAGTAAGACACAGTCAAAATATGTAAGAAGCAACCTTATAAATAATGTTCGTGAACTCTCGAATGGAGAGAGTGCATTTAAGTATTTTACTGAAAAAATTAAATCAGATACACTTTATCTTTTAGATGAGCCGGAAAACAGTCTATCAGCACAGAAACAGCTGGAATTGGCACAATTTCTGGAAGATTCAGCCAGATTTTATGGATGTCAATTTATAATTTCAACCCATTCCCCATTCCTATTATCCTTGAAGGGTGCAAGAATTTATGATATGGATGAGAACCCCGTAGATATCAAACGATGGACAGAACTGGAAAGTGTACGGATTTTTCATAAGTTTTTCAAAATACACGATGCGGAATTTTAATATTACATAACGACTTGTAATATTCCCCTTAATATGTATAATAAGATATTAACACGGGTTTTTACGGTAGATTTTATTGGGTTTAACAAAAACGCAGGACGGTAGCATATAGGAGCCATACAAGTGACTTCGGCTTTGTGTTGCATTGATTTCAGCCAGCACTCCTATAGGAGTGCTTTTTTATTTCCCTAAACAGCCTGTTGATCCGCCTGCGGCGGAAGGAGGGTAGAGAAAAAGTAGTACGGCAGCACGGGAGAGGAGGAATAAAGATGCAAGCCAATCAAGCAGCCCGGCTTCCCCAGAAACAGCGGATCGAAATCCCGATTATCGGGGGTCCCTTCGACCGCCTGACTACCGTTCTGGAGGAGTTTGAGCCGGGAGAAAAGGGTTTCACCGTTTACCCCGAGCAGTGCGGTGTTCCCCCGCACACTGTTTCTCATCTGGTAGAACGGGAGGTAGAGGTCATCGTCCCTGCCCGACTGCACCTTGCGGTGCTGGATATGAACCGCTTTAGTATCGAGCGGGTCGGAGGAGGGGGGATTGGCCTCGGGATCAACATCTATCTCCGGGCCCGGGTCCGGTCGACACGAAATCCGGAGATCACAGTTAACGGGGAACGCCCTCTGATCGCTCTCCATTTCGCCCGGGTCTTCAAGGAAATTCTACACTACCCTGGCGGTTTCGAAATTGAACTTTACGACCATAAAAGGCGTCATGTGGGTTTAGGTTCATCTTGTGGCACCATGTGTGCCGCCTGCATCGGCATCAATGAAGTTTTAGGCAGGCCCTTCACAAACCGAGAACTAAGGCGTATCACCGGCTACAATGCCTGTGAAGAAAGCCCGTCAAAAAACGGTTACATCATCAAAACTTTTGAAACAGGGATCGGATCTATGGTGGGACTCAACGGCGGTTTTGTAATCGGTTCTGATGATGCCGAGATGATCTACCGCGCACCCCTGCTGGATACAAAGGTAATTATCCTGATCCCGGATGTACCCAGTTTAGAGGATGAGTATACGGGCAAGGATACAGCAGCAGATGCAGAGGTAGGACTTTTGCTGCGGCGAGCCCGCTACCTGGATGCGCGGTTAGGAAACACCAAGGCCAACTTGATCCTGCTGGATCTTCTCCCTGCACTGGTCAAGGGAGACCTCAAAGCAATCGGGGAAACCCTACTGGATATCACCTTTACCGGTTCCAAGAGGGCAGAATGTGAACAGCACGGAATGTGTGGAGCACCCATTTTCCACTACATCGGACTCTTTCGAGAGATGGGAGCAGAGGCAGCAGGGATGAGTTCTGTGGGTCCTACTGTCTTCGCTCTCACCAGGAAACCCCTGGTTCATAACCGCATCTTGAAATACCTGCACGACCAGGGCATCCCATCCAGCAGAATTATCGAGGCCGATGTCGACAATACCGGTGCCCGGGTCATTGAAAATAATGAGGAAAGGAACTACCAAGATGAAGG
>CALGIY010000366.1 GCA_937914965.1 uncultured Thermoanaerobacteraceae bacterium
CCGTTGTAAAAGCGTTAAAAAATGATTATCTGATTGGCGTTATTACCGGAGGAAACGATGAAATGGTAAGACACCGTATCAGTTACTTGGGAATTCAGGATTATTATGCAAAATCACATGACAAAATGGTGGATTATGAAGATTTTAAGGCAAAATATAATCTTAAAAATGAAGAAATTCTGACGATGGGAGACGACATTCCTGATTTTCATATGATGCAGAATTCAGCTATTGCAACCTGTCCAGAAAATGCGGTTCCTGAAATAAAAGGAATTGCAGATTATATTTCTCAAATAAAAGGAGGAAGTGGGGCAGTGCGCGATGTGATCGAGCAGGTCATGAAAGTTCAGGGAAAATGGCATGATGATAATACACAATCTGTATAATTTAATCATAAAAATTTCTCTATTACTATTACTATTGTCATAATTATTGGAGGGAAAGAAATGGACATAGACTTCAACTTGGTATTCCCCCTACTGGACGTTGAGCACGACTGCATCCTTAGCAAGATGGGCGACCTCACCCTTGTCTTTCGCGCCAAAATGCCGGAGATATTCAGTTTATCGGACGCAGAGTTCGAGACGTTCCACCAGAGCTGGATAAGTGCCATCAAGGCCCTGCCCAAGGGCAGCATCCTGCATAAACAGGACTGGTTCGAGAAAAAACGCTACCGAGCGGGCCTTGGGGACCTGGAAGCAGGTTTCCTGGAAAGGGCAAGCGAGCTCCACTTTAACGAAAGGAGCTACCTTGACCATCAATGCTATATCATGTTGACCAAACCGCCCGCGCACAGGAAGGGGGCGAGCAGCCTTTTCTCTAGCTTGGTACGGGGAAACCTGGTGCCGCAGGAAACCATTGAAGCGGAAGCCCTGAAGGGATTTCTTGGGGCCTGCGGACAGTTCCAGAGGATCTTGGAGGATTCCGGCCTGGTCCGGCTTACTAGGGTGCCCGAAGGTGAGCTAAAGAGCTCCGGCGTCCGAACGGGCCTGATCGAACGTTACTTTGGCCTGGGAGACGGACAGGGCCCTCCTGTGATCAGGGATATCGATTTTTCCAATGGGATCAAGGTCGGGGACCGCCACTGCCAGCTGTTTACCCTGAGCGATGCCCAGGATCTCCCCCCGCTGAGCGGGAGCAGGCTTGACTACGAGAGGTACTCCACGGAAAGGACGCGCTTCAGTGTGGGGTTCAGCTCTCCCTTGGGACTGCTTCTCAACTGCGACCACGTCTATAGCCAGTACATAATGGTGTCCGACAAGCAGGAGGCTATCAAGCGGTTGGAGCGCAAGCGCCTGAGACTTCAGTCCCTATCGGCATACAGCCGAGCGAACAGGGTTGCCAGGGATTCCACAGAAGATTTCCTGCATGAGGCACTCACGCAGCAACGCCTGCCCGTAAGGGCACATTTCAACGTCCTTGCCTGGACGTGTGACCATAAGGAGCTCCCTTCACTCGTGAACATGGTTACCTCGGCCATGTCCAAGATGGGCGCACTTTGCAAGCACGAAAGCGTAGGTGCACCACAGATCTTCTGGGCCGGTGTCCCCGGTAATGCGGCCGACCTTCCGGTAAACGAGACCTTTGAGACCTTTGCAGAACAGGCGAGCTGCTTTCTCAACCTGGAGACCGGCAGCGAGACTTCAATTAGCCCAACCGGGATCCGGCTCGGAGAACGCCTTTCGGGAAGGCCTCTCCATGTGGATATCTCCGATGAGCCGATCCTCAAGGGGATATGTACCAACCGCAATAAATTTGTCCTTGGACCTACAGGGAGCGGAAAATCCTTCTTTACCAACCACATGCTACGCAGTTACCACCAACAGGGCAGCCATGTTGTACTGGTGGATGTCGGGCACAGTTACCGTGGATTGTGCCAATTGGTCGGAGGAAGATATTTTACCTATAGCGATGAGCATCCAGTGAGTTTCAACCCTTTCTTCATCAGTCAGGGAGATAACCTGGATACCGAGAAAAAGGAAAGCATCAAGACCCTTCTCCTTGCCCTTTGGAAAAGGGATGACGAGGCCTTCAGGCGTTCGGAATACGTCGCCCTCTCCAATGCCATCTCAGGTTACTTCGGATACCTGGCGGCGGGAACTGAGATATGGCCATGTTTTGACAGTTTCTATGAGTATCTACGGGACCTGTACGTACCCTCTCTGCGGGAAGAGGGGGTCAGGCAGAGCGACTTTGACATCGAAAACTTCCTATATGTGCTCAGGCCATTCTATAGAGGGGGCGAATTTGATTACCTGCTCAATTCCCGTGAGGAGCTCAACCTTCTCGAGGAGAGGTTCATAGTCTTTGAGCTGGACAGCATCAAGGAGCATCCCATCCTTTTTCCAGTGGTAACCATCATCATCATGGAGGTCTTCATAGGCAAGATGAGAAAACTGGAAGGGGTCCGAAAGGTCATCCTGATCGAGGAAGCCTGGAAGGCGTTGATGAAGGAAGGTTTCGCCCAGTACATTAAATACCTATTCAAGACGGTGCGCAAATTCTTCGGTGAGGCAATCGTGGTAACCCAGGATATCGAGGATATCATATCCTCACCCATTGTCAAACAGGCCATAGTCAATAACAGCGACTGCAAAATCCTGTTGGACCAGCGGAAGTTCCTGAACAGGTTCGACCAGGTCCAGCAGTTGTTAGGCCTGACAGACAAGGAAAAGGCGATGGTGCTCTCGGTTAACCGGGACAACGATCCCGCCCAGAAATATAAGGAAGTTTTCATTTCACTGGGAGGTGTCCATTCCAGGGTATACCGTACCCAAGTGTCCCTGGAGGAATACCTATGCTATACAACAGAGGAATCGGAACGGGTGAAACTATCGGAATATACCCGACGACAGCAGGGGGACCTTTCCCGGGCAATTGCCGATATGGCAAGGGACATCCGGAGCGGATTAATTAAAATATGAGGACGATGAAAAGATATACCAGAAAATGTATAGCCCTTACGGTGGTGATCCTTGCGGTTGGCGGCTTTCTTCGCACAAACGCCCAGATCGGACTGGCCGAGGTCATCAGGGCAGGTATAAAACGGGTGGTACGAGCAGTGGACCTAAAGGTACAGAGATTACAAAACCGTACAATCTGGCTACAGAACGCACAGAAGGTACTGGAGAATTCCCTGAGCAGGCTAAGGCTACAGGAAATTTCCGAATGGACCCAGAGACATACCGAGCAATACCAAGACCATTACCAACAGTTTAGCAAGGTCAGGTCCGCCATTGCCAATTTCCAGCAGGTCCGCCAGATGATTCGGCTCCAATTAGGACTGGTCAGGGAATACCAAAGGGTCTGGGAGCTTTTGAAAGGGGATCCGGTGTTCAGCTCAGAAGAGATCGGTCATATGGAGAAGGTCTATGCTGGGATCCTGGACAGGAGTATCTCCAACCTAGATCAGATCCGAACGGTAATGATGTCCTTTCACCTGGCCATGACCGATAGGCAGCGAATGGAACTCATCAACAATGTAGGTAGCGACATTTACAGGAACTATATGGACCTGGTGGGTTTCAACCGACAGAATCTAATCCTTAGGACCCAGAGGGCCGGAGAAAGGGGACGGATCGAGAATATCAAAAAACTGTATAATTTACAATAGCTCATATGAAAGAGACGAAAATATCCATTTGGTTATTTGGGGTGCTTTCCCTGCTTGCCCAAAACGGCAGTTGCCAAACCCTCAGGGAGTGGATCCACCAAAAAAAGGTACAGAAGGAATACCTCACCCAGCAGCTTACCGCCCAGCGGGCTTATTTGGACCTTCTGGAGGATGGCTCGCGGCTGCTCCGGACAGGCTGGGGAAATATCCAGGGATCCAGGAGCAGGGAACTTGACCTTCACGGGCTGTTCTTCAGTTCCCGTGGCATTGTCAGTCCGGGCCTGAGGGAACATCCGCTGGTCCCAGAGATCCTTGGCATGCATTACAGCATCCTGTTGCACTATCGGCAGGTAAATGGGCTTTTTCGGTCGACCGATATGTTCTCTGCCCAGGAGGAACATTTGATGGACAGGGCATACTCGGGGATTCTGGCAAAATGTGATGGGGTACTTGAGGACCTGGGTGCCCTTCTGGTAAACGATCTGCTCCAGATGGATGATTTCCAGCGGTTGTACCGGATCCGGGGAATTTATGACCAGATGCTGGAGCTCCTGGCAACCTCGAAGGGATGGCTGGATGATTCATACACCACTTCCAGGATCAGGGAACGCATGCGATCGGAGGTGAGCTCCGGTCAACAGCTCTTTGGACCCATAAAATCTGAAAAATGAAAAAACATTGGCTCATGTTACTAATATCCCTTTGCCTGTCCATTCCAGCAAAAAGGCTGTTCGGACAAAGCGCAGATGTTTCCCAGTTGGTCCTTAACGTAGAGAAATTGGCGCAATTGAAAAAAATCCTCCTGCAGATGAAGCAAAGCTATTCGATTCTGTCAAAAGGTTACGGAATGGTCAGCCAGCTGTCCCAGGGGAACTTTAACCTCCACAGGGTCTTTTTGGAAGGTCTTATGGAAGCCAGCCCCTCGGTCCGGAAATACCGCAAGGTAAAGGAGGTCGTAAACATCCAGCTCCATCTGGTCTCCCTATGCAATACATCCATTAAGCGGTACCGGAATTCAGGGGCCTTTTCGATCGGCGAACTCCGCTATCTCGCCTCTGTCCAGCAAAAGGTCCTTTCGGAATCTCTGGGGAACCTAGAAGAACTTGCCGTCCTGGTAACGGGCGGACTTGTACAGATGGACGACGGGGAGCGGCTATCGGCAATCGACGGGATACACAGAAAAATGGAAGAGACCATAGGGTTCCTTCGCCGTTTCCTGGTGTCAACCGACATACTGAGGCTCCAGCGAATCCGCCATGGCAGGGACCTGGGCCAGCGGGAGAGCCTTTTCAGGACCGAACAGATGAACCCCAAATAAACAGTTAATACGATGAAGAAAAATATTAGATATGGACTGGTCTGTCTGCCTTTCCTTGGCCCCATGCAGGCCATTGGGCAGGATCACTCCGAAAATTTCACGAATTTCCACCTCGTCCTCGAACGGCTGTACGAAGAAATGATGCCCCTGTGCTCAAGCCTAATCGGAGTGGGCCAAGGCCTTGCGGGGTTTGCTGCCCTTTGGTACATTTCATATAGGGTATGGAAACATATCTCTGCGGCGGAGGCCATTGACTTCTTTCCACTTTTCCGGCCTTTTGTGATAGGTTTCTGCATCTCCATCTTTCCTTCCCTGATGGGGCTGGTGAACAGCGTCCTGTCACCCGTGGTCCAGGTTACCTCGGCCATGGTGGGCGACTCAAACCAGGCGATCTCGGAGCTCCTGAAACAAAAGCGTGAAGCTCTCGAGCGGACCGAGTTGTTCCAGATATACGTAGGTCAGGACGGAGAGGGCGATCGGAGCAAATGGTACCGGTACACCAACCAGGATGCCGATCCAGAGGCTGAGGGCTTTTGGGAAGGCCTTGGCAATGATTATAAGTTTGCCATGTCCAAGGCAGCCTACAACTTCAGGAATTCGATCAAGGAATGGATGAGCGAGGTGCTGACCGTTCTTTTCCAGGCCGCGGCCCTTTGTATAGACTGCCTACGGACCTTCCAGCTGGTTGTCCTCTCCGTCATGGGGCCCATCGTGTTCGGCCTCTCGGTCTTCGATGGTTTCCAGCACAGCCTTGTGATATGGCTTGCCCGGTACATAAACATATTCCTTTGGTTGCCGGTTGCCAATATTTTTGGGAGCCTGATCGGCATGGTCCAGCAGAATATGCTAAGACTGGACATCTCCCAGATCGAGGACGGAGGCTATACCCTTTTCTCACCTACGGACAGCGCGTACCTCATTTTCCTGATCATTGGGATCGTGGGCTATTTTGCCGTTCCCAGCATTGCCAACTATATCGTCAATGCCTCGGAGAACGGTGCTTTCGTCAGGAACGTTACCAATATCTTCCTTAGCACAACCACAAGCATTCCGACCAGGATGGTCCAACAGGCCTCCATGGCAGGAGATGCCATGGGCGATCCACCTGCAAGGAACTCGAGCAACATGGCCCAAAGGTCCCAAAGCGAACCATACTTCAAAGATCCTCCCCAGACAAGCTTTATGGAGGATAAACTGAAGGGTAACCCTTAACCATGAATATATGTACGATGTTTAGAAAGATGAAAAATATAGATTCTGCCTTTCGCTATATCAGGACTTTTACGATACTGGTAGTCCTGCTGAGCAGCTCTATAAGCTGTCTGTGCCTGTACTGGTGCTTCAGCTCGATCAGTAGGCAACAGCAAACGGTCTATGTACTTGGAAACGGCCAGGCCTTTCTGGCCAGTTCCTCCACACGGAAGGATAACCTATCGGCAGAGGCCAGGGACCACGTCCAGCGGTTCCACGAGCTCTTTTTCACGCTGGATCCCGACGAGGCCTCCATACGCGAGCATACCACGAAGGCTCTCTACCTGGCAGACCAGAGTGCAAAGAAGATATATGACAATCTCAGGGAGAGGGATTTCTATTCACAGCTCGTTGCGGCAAATGTCAACCAGAGCCTCAGGGTGGACAGCATAGAGGTTGACCTTTCGGAATATCCCTACAGATTCCGTTTCTACGGCACCCAGCTGGTAACAAGACCCACAACCCAGACCACGCGCAGCCTGCTGTGCCAGGGGATGCTAAGGGAGGTCTCCAGGAGCGAAAATAACTCCCATGGACTTCTCATCGAACGGTGGGAGATCCTTGAGAACAGGGATATCAGGACACGTAACCGCAAATAACGTAAAAATGGAAGCTAAAAGAAACAATAAACCTTTACCGCTGCAAAGAGCGTTTTCCTCTAGGCTGGGGAAGGCCGCGGATGGATTGTCGAGACGGACCTTGACTATCTGTCTGTCCATCTTCGTCCTGGCCGGGAGCATCTGCTGCCTCACAAGGATATTCCTTGCGGTCTGGTTTCCAGGATCCCCGCCGTTGTCCCGACCGAGTGCTGTGGGAATGCCTGTGATCCAGCGGGATTCCGGTACTGTACAGGAAAGGGGAAAGGGGCGGGGGACAGTTTTCGGCCAAGGGGACAAAGATACCCTCGATGCAAAAACAAACAGGGAGGCAGGACCAGAAAGCCGCACCAGACCTGATTGATCCGTTAAAACCAATAAAAAAAATGCCATGCAGACAAGCAATTCAATTATGAGTAAACAGGTGAGGGGAAGGTTCCTCTTGCTGGCACCTGTGGTTGCAATACCTTTTGTGCTCCTGTTTTTCTGGAAAATGGGGGTCGGAAAAGATCTGTCCGAAGCCCCAAGGACGGAGGGAAATCCCGTTTTTCCTGCAGGTCTCCCAGATATCGGTGCACATAAGGGAGAAAACCTTAATAAGCTGGAACACTACGAAAAGGCCGATCGGGATTCCCAAAGGCTCAAGGAGCTCATTAGGCACGATCCGTACTACCTAGAGCCGCAGGGCCCCATCGGATACCCCGATGGTGATCCCGAGGACCTTGCCGGACATGAAGCCTATGAGTTCACGCCCATTGGCCGGCAATCCGGAGAGCAGCTTTCCCAAGAGATCTTTAAAAAGCTTTCGGACCTCCAGCAGGAGCTGGAATCGCCCGCGACCAGAAGGGACGCTGACCGGTTTTTCCCCTTCGACGGCCATCAGGGGGCAACCAATGCCCCAAAAAAGGAAATGCTGGACCTTCTGGATGCCCATGAGGCGCATCTGGACTCACTTTCCAGTGATCCAAGCCAGGACATGGAAATCCTGCAGCTCAATGCCATGCTCGACAAGGTCCTTGATATCCAGCATCCGGACAGGTTAAGGTCCCGGGCACAGCAGGAGGAAAACTTAGAAGGTGTGGGTGCCTTACCGGTCGGCCATCCATTGGAAAGGGCCCAAATCTCGGTCCTGGCAGCCCATGGGCACGAAAGGGACACATTTCGGAGAGCCTTCAGGTTCTATTCGCTAAATGACCAGGGAAAGCTTCCACCAGAGCAAGGGGCGATCCCTGCAGCGGTCCATGGTCGGCAGGAACTTATCGATGGTTCGTACATCAAGCTGCACCTTATGGAAACGGTGAACGTTGCCGGTAAGGAGGTCCCAAAGGGTGCCCTTGTGTTCGGCCAGGTCAGGTTTTCGCCACAGCGGATGGACATCAAGATCAAGCACCTCAGGGTCGGACGGTCCATATTGCCGGTCGATATGCAGGTGCATGACCTAGATGGTTTGCCGGGGGTCCATGTGCCGGGCGACATTTTGCGGCAGGGTATCCAGGAATCGGCCGATAGATCGGTCCAAGAACTGGGAATGCCATCCCTGGACCCTTCATGGGAGACCAAGGCGGCCTCCTTGGGGGTACAGGCAGCAAAGAGACTTATGGCAAAGAGGATTAAGGTGAAAAAAGTGATCATGCCCGCTGATTATAGAGTGCTATTATTTGATAAAAAGAAAACAGAAAAGATAAATAAACAGTAAAATAAATCATGGATAAATTACCACATTGCATAATATTATCGGTATTCCTGCTGGCCTTTGCCGCTTTCGCAAATGGACAGTACGCTCCCATGCCCCAGCGCATAAGGGTTAGCGAAAATATGACGACCAACCTCATTTTCTCCATGCCCATCCTGAGCGTGGACCTGGGAAGTTTCGATATCCTGGCCCAAAAGGCTAGCGGGGTACAGAACGTCCTGCAGGTAAAGGCCGCCAGCAAGGAGCTGACACAGACGAACCTCACCGTGATCACACAAGACGGGAAGTTACATTCATTCCTGGCTAGCTATGCTGAATTTGCAGACCCCATCAACCTGATCGTCGGGGAGAACCTGCCCGAAGGTACCTATGTTCCCTCCATCCCGAACCGCACAAAGGTTCCTCCCATCCAGGTGGGGCAAGGTATGGATTGGGTGCGGAATACGGACCTTGTTCCCGTTAGGTTGATGAAGAAATCGGACGGGATCAGCTTTAGCCTTGACGGCATATTTATACAAGGGAAAAGGATGTACCTGCGCTTCCGGTTCTACAACGAATCCCATATCCCTTTCAAGGTCGACCAGTTCAGGCTTTTCCTCAAGGATAACAGAACGGCGAAAAGGACGGCTGCCCAGGAAATTGAAATCATACCGGAATATGTGGACGGGCAGCAGGACAAATTGCATGAACATGTGCCGTATACCTGGATTGTTTCCCTACCGAGCTTTACCATTCCAGAGGGCAAGCACCTGTGGGTGGAACTCATTGAGCTTTCCGGAGGAAGGGATTTGGGGCTAAAGGTCAGGAACAGACATGTCCTAAAGACCCTTCCGGTTCCATTCATCCAATAAAAAAACAGACATCATGAACATACAAAACTTTGAATACCTCAGGAATCAGCTCTTCTACTGCGGTTTCGGACACAAACTTGAAGATGCCCTAAGATCGAAGATGGCAAAGGACAAACAGGAGTTCCAGTTGCAGTACAGGGGACAGATAGATTCCGAGCCTGTAAGGGCAGAACTGCACTTTTCCAGGAGTAGGCAGACGGATAGGTACTACTTCAATTCCTTTCGGGTCGAACTCCCCCAAAACAGTGCCCGGGTAACGGGATCGAGAAGGTTCCAGGTGAACGGAAGTAACAGGTTTACCTTAAAGGAAGCATATAACCTTCTCAACGGAAGGTCGGTTCACAAGGAGCTGACCAATGTCCAGGGGGAACGGTACAGGGCATGGTTCCAACTGGATGGCAAGACCTTGGATATCCATGGCAACCATAAACTGCTGCAGTTCCATGAAAACTATGGATATGACATCGAAAACCAGCTAGGGCGTTTTCCGATCATGGAACTTAGGGAGGAACAGAGCAAAAAGAGGTTGCTGGAATCACTTGGCAGGGGCAACCGTCAGCTGGTGACCTTTGAGCTGAGCTCAGGGCCCCATAAACTGTACGTAGAGGCCCTGCCAAGGTTCAAGGCAGTCTGCATATACAATGAACAGGGCATAAGGCAGGAATTCATTGATGACCGTTCCAAATTGGACCAGCGGCCAAGTGCCAAGCTTCAGGAGCAGCAGAGGCAGATCCAGATACGGAGCAGGGGGGGAAGGAAGGGACACAGCTTATGAGACCCGATACCTTCAATGCCCTGGCCAAGGTGCTTCCCGATTTCTTTCAGGCCATGGACCGTGACCCCAGGTTGTCAAGTACGCACGTTTCACTCTATTTCTCACTGATAAGGCAGTGGGCGAGATCAGACTTCAAGGGGTGCATACGGGTCTATGCCAGGCATGGTGCCCACAGGGCCAAGATTTCGATGGTAAGTTACATTAAGTGCCTGAAGGACATGCATGAATTTGGGTATATCCGTTACGTGCCATCCTATAACAGCGCTGAGCCCAGTTCGATCTACCTCTTCTGCAGGGGAGAGCTACGCGCAAATGAAGCGCAGAAGGTGGTTGATTCCCCGTTGATCCCCGCGAAAAAGGGAAACTAATGGATACTATTGATGTTATCTTCAGGCATAATTGAGCCTTTTCGCCAGGTTATACCCAGTTCCCATGGGAAAGGTCCCAAAAAGCCTTTGGTGAGTGGCGTCACTCTCCGGCACTCACCAAAGGATTCCTAAGGCAATTATGTTTTAGGGAACACAGTACTTGGAATCCCTTGGTCCATTATGTTTTAAAAGGTTCCCTATTGGGTATCAGGCAGCTCGTTTCCAGTGGCTCATTGGATATTGCACTGAACATGTCCTGTAGAGAGGTCGGTTTGGGAGCTACGATGCCACCATTTCTACCCAGGACAAGTGAAACCCCGATCTTGGTGACTCAGGAGCCCATATGGTTGTCTTAGAACCAGTCCGCAGCTTTTTCCCAGTTCCCGCACAGATCTGCACCGGACCCCATTCCTTTCTCCCCATTTCCTTCACTCTGCACTGACCGGTCGGTAAAACCGTAATATCCGATAGCCGATGCCGATACGAAACCCGTAATTCTCTGGCTGTGACCTTTCAATCTCCCCATCAAAAAATCCCCTGCTCCGATGCTAGTTTCATAAACCAATCTTTTGCGATCCCCTGTAAGCGGTGTCCCGTCGTCCAGCTCTGACCGAGAGGTGGACGATATGGTCTGCTCCGTCCAGGGCTTTCTCATCCATGGTCCAGTTTTCCATGTCCCAATGGTATTCATCTTCAGATCATGGTGCCCTTTTTAATGGATTATTCTATTACTTTCCCTGGAGCGACTTTAGGTGTTCTTCAATAAAGCTGTCAGCCCCTGTTATTAATGCGGGTGGTACCATGAAGCCTAAAATGAATAGTCAATTAAACAAAGATATGGACCTTCGTACCAATATTAGTTTTGGGGATATTACGGATGAGTGGTTACCTTCAGGTTAGCGTTATGGTAAAATGCCCAAGAGCGACCCACCAAAGTGTTTGGCGACATCGTAGCTATAATGGATACATCTGGGATATTTGGAACCAAATGGAGTTTGCTAATAGAGCATTGCCTGTCGGTACGGGAAAGCGAGGTCAATACATTCAAGAAGATCGAAAAGGACATTGGTGGAATCTCAGCAAGGATGCTTCCAAAAGGCCCTAAGGTACTAGAAAGGGACAAAATCCTTGCCGCATCGTCCGCAACAAGGATTTTGGGGGCTTAAATCAAGGACAAGCCGACCCAGGTTCTTAGAACCTCTCGAACTGAGAGAAAAAGAAACCTCCTTCGATCTCAGCATTTTCATCAGAATCGGACCCGTGGATAGCATTAGCATCGATAGATTTAGCGTATTTGCTACGGATAGTTCCTTCACTGGCTTTAGAAGGGTCAGTGGCACCGATTAATGTACGGAAATCCTCAACGGCGTTGTCCTTTTCCAGGATTGCTGCGACGATAGGTCCCGAAGACATGAAATTGACCAGGTCTCCGTAAAAAGGACGTTCCTTGTGAACCTCATAAAACTTGCCTGCATTTACTTCGCTAAGCTGAATGTACTTCATTGCAACGATCTTGAAGCCGCCAGCAATGATGTCATTCAAGATGGCGCCTGTGTGGCCATTTGCAACTGCATCTGGCTTGATCATTGTAAAAGTTCTGTTTGTTGCCATTTTACTCTAAAATTTTTGCAAAGGTAATAAATTTATGCAAGTTGGAAAAGTTTTGGATCGAGGTCACCTTTAGGAGGTTGACAATAAAAATCCATATCCTGGTGGTGGACCGTTGTCTCTATCTAAATTCTTGGATCTTTCCTATTTGTAAGGGTGAGAGTCCACATGGTGGCAGGGCATTTCAAGGGGATAAAAATACAAGGGATTATATTGTTCCCTATTCCTGGTTGTGAAACAGTCGATCCCTACGGACCTAAACAGTTACCTTGGCAGGCCAACCTGCTGTTTTCCCTATGTTTCCCTTTTCCTTAACAGTATGAGTCAGGACCGTCATTGGAAACTGACCTTTTATTTGTCTTTGTGGGTGCCATTGGCTCTATTGCCCTTTGGATGGAACTCTTTGGGTATGTTTGATTCCTCTCCCTTGGGAATGAATGGGGGCGATGTCTCCGGACCCCTACTGCTATCTGTTTTTTTCCTGTTGCTGCCTGCTGCCTTGTCATCTTGGGGCATTTTTGCTCTTTTGTTGTCTGATTTCATGTCCATCACGTTTAGCGTTTGCCTTTGAACAATCGGAAGGGGGAAAAAGTTTTTAATTGTCCATTTATTCATCATGGAAAATATAATGGGAATGTGATCATTTCTATTCTTTGAAAACCGATATTCCATTCCTCGGTCAGGTTAACCTCTTTTAGCGTACTTTGGGATGGGAGGGGAATCAATTTGGATGAAAAGAAGTTTAGGACGGTGTCTTCTGTCCGGCTTTCCCCGTATTTAAGGGAGCCATTTTGGGTCGATCCTGAAGTGACCTTTCGGATATTAAGGAGGACCGGTGTGCTGTTTGGGAAAATATCCAAATGGATCTTCCAACAATTATAGCATTTGCATATTTTAATGTTTTTTTAGCTTC
>CALGIY010000367.1 GCA_937914965.1 uncultured Thermoanaerobacteraceae bacterium
ACAGCTGATTATTTTACTATTTGGGGAGTTGTTCTTTTTATCTCGGAGTGGGTGCCTGGTTTGCTTTATTGCTTTAATGGTCGAGTAGTTCGCGAATACTGTGGCAGCTGATTACCAGCAGGCTGCTTACTGGTAATCAGCTCTGTTTGAAGAGGCTGAGATGATCAGATTTGCCATTATAGCCAGGTGCAGATTGCAGCACTGAGGATGAGAAGAACGCTGGTTATATGCTGTTGGTCAAAGCTTATTGTTCTTGCGATGCTCTTTTTGTTAAAATGTAAATAATGAATGCTTGGAAAGGTGATTATATGCGGGAAATCTCAGTGGAACTGATTGCGGAAAGGGTTGCTCAGCTGTGCCAGGAGGCAAACTTTGACCTGCCGCCCGATGTCCTGGATGCATTGAAGAAGGCAAAGGATAGAGAGGAATCCATCCAGGGAAAGCGCATCCTGGGTGAGATCTGTGAGAATGCAGGGATTGCTGAGGAAGAGCGGGTCCCCTTATGCCAGGACACCGGGATGGTGCTGGTCTTTGTGGAGATCGGGCAGGAGGTGCATGTGACCGGCGGCCCTTTGACCGAGGCCATTAATACTGGGGTGGCTCGGGGGTATATGGATGGATACCTGCGTAAATCGGTAGTTTCCGATCCCTTAAACCGAAGAAATACCGGGGATAACACCCCGGCTGTGATTTACTATGATGTTGTACCGGGGGAGACCTTCCGGATTACTGTGATGCCCAAGGGTTTTGGGAGCGAGAACTGCACAGCCCTGGGGATGCTCAAACCCGCAGATGGGTTGGATGGTGTGAAGAGGTTTGTGGTAGATGCCGTTGACAAGGCTGGTCCCAATCCTTGCCCTCCCGTAACAGTAGGTGTGGGGATCGGGGGAACCGCGGATAGAGCACTGCTGCTGGCAAAGCGTGCACTTTTGCGTGATCTGGGTTCATCTCATTTGGATCCTCAGGTGGCGGCACTAGAGAGGGAACTGCTGGATAAAGTCAACAACCTGGGATATGGCCCTGGGGGTCTTGGAGGAAGAGTAACCGCCCTAGCTCTGCATATCGAGACTTATCCCACCCACATTGCTGGCCTTCCGGTGGCGGTGTGCATCAATTGTCATGCTGCCCGACATAAAATCTGGGAGTGGAGGGGACAAGAGGATGAGTGATCTGCTGCATCTAGATGTTCCGTTTGCTAAGGAAACCGCACGGTCTCTACGGGCTGGGCAGAGGCTGCTGCTGACCGGGGTGATCTATGGGGCCCGGGACCAGGCTCACCTTCGTTTCATGGAAGCTTTGGACCGGGGTGAGGATCTCCCGGTGGACCTGCATGGACAGATAATCTACTATGTAGGGCCAACCCCGGCACCTCCAGGGCGTCCTTGTGGTGCTGCGGGCCCGACTACCAGTGGTCGCATGGACCGGTACACACCACAGATGCTGGGGTATGGAGTGAGAGGCTTGATCGGCAAGGGGAAGAGATCCCCGGATGTGATTGCAGCGCTGAAAAAGTACGGCGCTGTTTACCTGGCAGCCACAGGTGGAACAGGGGCTCTGATCAGTCACTGCATCAAAGAGATGCAGGTGGTCGCATATCCCGATCTCGGTCCCGAGGCGGTCTACCGCATCGTTGTGGAGAACTTCCCGGTAACTGCAGCTATTGACTGCAAGGGGGATAACCTTTATAAATCGGGTCCAGCCAAATACCGGAGGTAACGGGGACAGGCTTGCTTTGTTGCTTTATTTGTGTCGGGTAGAGTTGACTACAGTTCTTTTATACTCTCGTCTCGGAGCAGCAGCGGCCAACTACTAGCGACTCTTTTCGCTGGACAGCAGAATCGTTCCCGTGTCCATTCAGATTTGTCTGGTATATAATAATTAAAAACGACAGGGGGTTTTGCCTGTGGATGCGTTGGAAGCCATTTTTACCAGGAGAAGCATCAGAAAGTTTACGCCGGAGTTGGTCTCCGAAGATGTGGTCGAGAAACTGCTGGAGGCTGCTATGTCTGCTCCTTCAGCCCACAACCAACAGCCCTGGCAGTTTGTGGTGATCCAGGACCGGGATATACTGGGTAGAATCCCTGTGTTTCACCCTTATTCCACGATGCTGAAATCTGCTCCTTTAGCGATCCTCGTTTGCGGGGACAGCACTTGTTTCAAGTCCCCCGATTACTGGCCGCAGGACTGTGCCGCTGCTACTCAGAACATCCTGCTCGCTGCCAGGGCTCTTGGCCTGGGTACAGTGTGGATGGGGGTCTACCCGAAAGACCCGCTTATTTCTGGGATGCGTAATCTCTTTGGGATACCTGAGCAGGTTGCCCCCTTCTCTCTTATAGCTGTGGGACATCCCGCAGAGGAAAAGCCACGGGCGAATCGTTTCGACGAACAGAGGATTCACTACGACCGTTGGTGATTCTAACGGGGGCAGGATTGCTTTATTAGTGTCCGGTAGAGTTGACTACTGTTCGACTCTACCGCTGGACAGCAGAACCGTCCCCGTGTCCAATGGGGTTAGGCTGGCTACACGTAATGTTTCACTTCAATGCCGCCCAATACTGCCAGGCCATTGATGACAAGTTTTTTCTGGGATGCTGGGTCACCTGTGTATTCTGTTCTTCTGCCGGCGATGATGCCTCCGGCGCTTTCCCGAAGAAAGGTTAGACCTCCCAGGACAGCGGTTCCTTCACTAACTATAGTGATATCTGGAGGGGCCTTGATAGTGATTCCACCCATGACGGCGGTCAGGTTTAAAACTACTTCGCGTTCGGGGATTTCCGCTACAGTGAGGTCCAAATCAGCTCCCCCCATCAGGGCGAATACATTGGCATCTTCCAGCTTCCACCCCTTGTTTTTAAACTCCAGGCCACTCATCACCGCCCAATGGGTACCACCTGCACCTGACATTTTTCTTGTCCCTTTGATCAGGTTCCAGCCGATGAGGATCACTACCAGCGGCCAAAAGATATTCCAAAAGAGTGAGAGGTTAAACTGAAAAAGTTTAAGATTCCGGCCAAGAATAAGAAAGCCGATTAGCAGCAGGAGCAAACCGATGACGATGTTATTGGTATGAGGCACTTTTTCCCTTTGCTCTTTCTTTCTGCTCAATAGTTCCTGCCCCAGTACGTCAAAGCCCCACAGGATAATGATCACCGGCCAGTAGGTTCTGAGCAGGCTGCCTATGTCGAGGTTGGTCAAGCCCAAATTATTGAAAAGCCAGACAAAACCAGTGACCAGCAGCAGCCCACCCACAAAAATCATATTTCTGCCGCTCATTTCCATTCCCTCCTCATGACGATTTAATCTTTTTTCCTCTTGTTGGTATTATCATCTATTTTGTATGTAATGGTCAATCAAAAAAGCTGCGGGAATCTGCAGCCTTTTTGCTGGCATCATTCCAAAACTGATTTTACTCCGGCGCAGAATAATGCTCGAAGTCCGTCTTCTTTAATGCTGACAGCTGATGCCTTTATTAGTGTTTCGATGGGTCCACAAACCCCATTACCCGGTGCCGGTGCCCATCGACCATATTGGTTTCGAACGATATGTAATGGGTGTGATAACCCCCAGGCAGGGGTATAGCTGGGCCGGTCATAGCAAAATAAGCATGGGTGTGCCCGTGGTCAAAAGTGGTGACGCCTCGGATGTCATGGGTATGGCTGCCTTCTGCAGGCAGCGGTGGCCCAGTTACTCCTGGATGTAGGTGGGCATGTTCCCGGTTGCAGGTGGTTTTCCCACCGTGGCTGTGCACATGGGCGTGATAATCGTAACAGGGATAGCCCTTAGAGTCACATTCTGTTGACATTAATATCCTCCTCTCTATAAAATAACGGGGTCTGGCTTGCTTTATTGCTAACTGAACATCTTTTTCCAACGACTAACGACCAACCACCAACCACTCCTCCGCTAGATGATGAAGCCCCCAAGAATTGGTCCAGGAAAAATGCCTACCCTTCCTCCGATAAAGAAGGCCGGTGGAAAGAGGAAAGGGGCAAAGCCAAGACCGAACCAGACTGGGTCCTCAATAATTGGGGACATGGGTAATTCGTAAGATCCACCATCCCAGTAGAACCGGCAGGTGTAGCGAGAGGCGCCAAGGCGACAGGTGTCAGGGGTGTTCATAGCCACAGCCATGACCTGGGTTTCATGGGGTTTGGTGGATCTCATCCAGAGCAGCCCTATGCAGTCTGAATAGTCGCTGCACGGTTCTGGTGTCAGGGTGATACAATAACCACGCCTAAGGGTTCCCGGGATGCAGATGACCTGTCCCGGAAAGAGCAGGTTGGGATCGGTGACTTGGGGGTTGGCAGACAGGATCTTCTCGACTGCTACGCCGAACCTGCGGGCGATTTCATGAATTGTATCCCCTGGTTTTACCCGGTAGAGTTGGCCGGAGCATCCTGCAGGTGGGGGATAATAATGGGTCACAGTAACCACCTCACTTGGTATTTAATGGTGGTCTATGTTATGCCAGATGAGGTGTCTCTGTTCATAAAATAAAACCCGGCAGGAAGACTCTCTCTATCCTACCGGGTAATACCGCAGTTTAGGCCTGCCTGCGGCTGTTGATCAGGGAGACCGCTGCCGCACCTAAAGCGGTTGTCTTCAATAGCACGCCAATTACAAATCCGATCCATGGAAGCCAGGTGATCAAACCGATGGTTACAATGCCGGTAAGTGTTGTTAGGAAAAGATCCGGCTGTTTGGAGCCAAAAGCAGTGAGTATTTTGCTGCCGACCAGGCTGCTCAGCCCAGTGTAGCCCAGGTAATAGGTACAGGCTAAGGCCAGCCATAGGAGTCCTGCCAGAGGAATCCCCAGAATGGTGATGAAGAGGAGGATGGTAGTTGGTACTGCCAGCAAGGCGATCAATATGCCCCATAAAAAGCTCTGCAGCGGGTGGGCGGCCAGTTCATCTGAGGAGCGGATGGTCGCTCCCGGGAATAGAATGCTCACAATGACCAGTACGATTGCCAACATGAACAGGTTCCCCAAGCGCCACCAGAAAGATGCAAAGAAATGTCTATGGAACGGATAACCCCTGAACCACTCTCCCAACTGCCCTGACAGCACCTGTTTCAGTGTCATATTTACTACATCACCGCGGATTACAGCGCCGGAATCCCGGTCCAGCGAACCTCCGATCACAACCAGATCGCCATTGATCTGAGCAGTGGAGTCAAGGTGCAGGGAGCCTCCTACCACCACCAGGTCGCCTACTTGCCCGCTGATTGTGGCAGATCCACCGACCACCACAACATCCTGAGCGGTGCCGTTAATGGCTGCTGAACCTCCCACGACAACAACACTTTCAGCGATGCCGTTGACTTCCGCGGGGCCAAAAATATTCACGACCCCCTCCCAGACCTCTCCATCAATATGGGTCGGCCCGAACAGGACCACTGTACTTTTTACCTGCTCCCCCTCGGGGACCTGGATTTCTCCGCCAAACCTTACTATGTCTTGGGCAGAGGCAGGCAAGGCCCAGAGGCAGGCGAATACTGCCATCAGAGCGAGGAAGATAGCGCAGGTTAATAACTGTTTACTCTTCCTTTTCATGATCAGTGATCTCCTTTCTTTCGGTATCCCCGGTTGGTTTCTCCGGTTCTTCCGTTTGCCCAGTACCAGCAGGTTCTGGTAGGCTGCCCAAATTATCCGCAGCCGGAGGGCCCGGTGGGCGGTCATTGTTATTTTTGTGGTTGAACCAGGGACGGTTAGTTCCAAAACGTGTTGAAAGTGCAGTGCCCAAACCGAATAGGGCTGCCAGCGGCCAGACTATCCAGCCGACAAAGGGGATGGAGCTGATGATCCAGATGAGCACGATTCCTTTAAGAGACTGGATCAGCGCCCTTTCATCTGCAAACCGCGGCCACCTATCTGTTAAGGCTTTGTCGAGCTGCTGCCCGGCGAAAAGAGCCATGATTACAAATCCGATTAAAATTATGATCGGCAGGCACATTACCACAAGAAGTGCAACCGGGATGCCGATGATGGTTATGAGCAATGCCAGGAGCACTACAGGAAGTACGATCCATCCCAAAAAGCCGATTCCAAGCTGGCGGGCAGGTTCCGCCTCGAGGCTTTTTTTCATTGAGCAGGTTTTTTCAGGAAATATGGCTACAGCTGCTGCGGTCAGTGCCAGCAGACCAAGTAGGGAAAGCAGCCATCTGGAGAATCTGTGCCAGGGGCTGGGCTGGAAATCATACCTGTAATTATAGTTTTCCCCCCCGAAATCCCTGATTTCATCCCGGGAAACGATCTGGCCGCCTAGCTGGGCACCCTCCTCTCGGTCGATGCTTCCGGCCATAGTAGTAACATTTCCAGTGACAGTCGAGCCGGAACGCAGTGTAATGTCACCTGCCATGGCGGTGACATTCCCATAGACTTTACCAGCAATGTCGATGTCTCCGCTCATGGCTACGACATTCCCTCGGACCACTTCTCCAGATCTGATGGTAATATCTCCGGTAAAATGCACCACATCTCCATGGGAAACAGTTGGAGCTGCTGCTGATTCTGGCACGGTTTCTGTTTCGGCGAAGGCCGCTGTGGGTATAAGGCACAGCACCATCATAAGCAGCAGGACTAGGGCGTATCTAATTTTTCTTATCATCTGATTCTCCCCTTTAACTTAAAAATTTTCCGGTTCTATCTTATAATCGGTACCCAGCAGTTTGCCCAAGAGCAAGCTGGATGTAAATCCTAGGGTCAGTAAAACTACCCAGGTGGTAGGGGGCAAGGCCCTAACAAGGATAAACAGAGTTTCCATCAGGGAAAGCAGAAGGAGCAGGCACTGTTTTGCTGCAAACAGCACAGCGCTCCAAAATCCCAACAGGATGCTTCCTGCCTGTGTGAAAACCGCTGCCAGGGGTACTGGTAATAAATCAACTATGGCCTTCAAGATGGCTCTGGTTAATTCGGCAGCAGCATAAAAGAGCGGCAGCTGCACTGAGTTTGCTATCAAACAGGTAGGCAGGGTACAGGCCAGCAGGAACACCATGACAAGCCCGATGGTGAGATTCCTTAGGTTCCAGGGGTTCCTGATAGTTCTGGCCGGCGAAGCTGCTGCCCTTTGTTCTTCACGGTGGACAGCTTCCATTACAGAAGCAGCAAAATCTGGCCCCGGGTCTTCTTCGGGAAGCTCAAGCAGGTTGAAGATCTTTTCCCACTGCTGGAGTTCCTGGAAACACTGGGGACAAGACTCAAAGTGCTGTTTGAGCTCTTCTGCGGTTTTTTGCTCTAGTTCCCCCTCAAGATATGCGGGTATCATTTCTTTGTAATCACAACACCTGTTCAACCTTGGTCCCCCCTTTGCTCCAGCAGTGGAGCTAGAATTTCTTTGAGCTTCAATCGTCCCCGGCGGATTCTCGTTTTGACAGTGTTTAGCGGAAGCTTCAAAGTGCCGGCAATCTCGTCGTAGCTTAAATCCTGCATGTGCCGCAGGATGATGGCCACCCGGTAGTCCCAAGGAAGGGATGCCACAGCTTCTTCCACCAGTTGTTTGGTTTCCCTTGTCTCTAACAGGGCCTCCGGGGAAAAACGATGGTCAGCTGCCGCAGTTGTTTCCTCAAAGGGCACCGGAATCATCCCTGTTTCCCGTTTCCGCCGGCGCCAGCGGTCCCGAGCGATATTTGCTGTAATGGTGTAAAGCCAGGGGAGAAAATCCGCATCTTTCCTGAAGCGGGGAAGTCCCCTGTAGACTCGTAAAAAAACCTCCTGGGCCACATCCCGGCTTTCCTCCCGGTCGCCGAGTAATCGCACAGCCATGGTATAGACTCTTTTTTGATAGCGCTCTACCAGCTTGGCGAAGGCCTCTTCATCCCCCTGCTGGCTTAAAGCGATCAATTCTGCCTCAGACTGGCTCATATTTCTCCTCCATGGCCTTTCTACTAGGTAGTACGTAAACCACACAAAAAAGTTTCACCTTTTCGGTACCTGGTTTGCTTTATTGTCTTATTATTGTCAACTAAGCTGCGGTTGCTAGGAAAAATGGAGTTACTTATTCCATAACTTTCTGTAAAAACCATATATGAAGGATTATGCCATCTCGAAGGGAATATAAAATGGTACCAGGTTTGCTTTATTGTCTTAATTTAATGTGCGTAAAGAGGGTGATATTGTATGGCGAGGCAACAAAAAGAGCATATTTTTGGTGCTGTCTACCACATAACCGCCCGCGGTAATAACAAGCAGAACATTTTTATAAAGACATCAGACAGGATAAAGTACCTTTCTCTTTTACAAAAATATAAACAAAGATTTTTCTTTAAAATCTACGCATATGCTCTCATGGGTAACCATCTTCATCTGTTATTAGAAGTTGGGCATGACCCATTACCGCAAATTATGCAGTGTATTCAACGTTCGTATGCTCTATATTTTAACAAAGAGTACAAACGCGTGGGACATGTATTTCAACAAAGATATAGGTCCAAGATTTGTGTGAAGGATGTATATCTGCTGACACTGCTCAGGTATATCCATCAAAACCCTGTCAGGGCAGGCATAGCGAAGACACCCGATTATCGCTGGAGCAGTCATGGAAACTATCTGAAGGGCTACAGTGATCTTGTCGATATAGATTACCTGCTGGGGTTTTTTGCGGAAGATAAGAAGCAGGCAGTTAAAACGTATGCGGATTTTATGCAGGTAGATGCTTATCAAGCTGATGTGGAATCAGGCTATGTAAAGCAGTACAAGGACGAGGAAATGCAAAATCCAGAACCAGAATTCGTACAGATACCTGGTTTATCGATGGGGACTTTGATTGAAGCGGTCGCATCGGAAACTGGTATAAGCGCTGAACAATTAGTGACTGTAACCAGGGCGAGAAAAGTAGTAACTGCCAGGAATTTGGCGATTTTCCTGGCGGTAAGAAATGGTATAGCCAGACGCAGTGAATTGGCCCGGATGTTTAATGTTAGTCTACCGAGAGTGTCCCGAGGGTACTACGATGTTCTAGAAAATGCGGAATTAAAAACGGCTGCGGATCGTATTGCGGGGCTGTTAAAGCAATAAAGCAAACCAGGTACCGTTAAGATCGGAGGGTGGCTTTTATTCTTAATTTATTTGATAATAGCCCTAGTGCATCGTGAATGTTGTTGACGACTATATCTGCTTCTTTTATTGCTTTTAGAGCGGTCCCTTCTGGGCCGATGACGGCTATTCCCAGGGCGACTTTTTTCAACATTAAGCTGTCATTTACTCCGTTTCCAACAGCCACTACATGTTCGGCTCCTAGTGAATCCACGAATTCTTCTTTCTCCAGTGAACCATCAGTACTGGTTAACACCCTTATTTCACCCTTTATGTCCTTGCACTTTTGACGAACTGTGCCAAAGGTATCTGCTGTAATGATATAAATATTTATATCATCGGCCAGTTGATTCAATTTCTCTTCAACGCCACTGATTAAGCTGCCGTCAAAGGCAATGGTGCCATTGTAGTCAAGAACCAGGTGCTTCAAGTGCAAATCATTCATGCCGGGGATCTCTACTTTGATCAACCTGTGTCACCTCTTCAATAACTTTTTGCTGGATAAAATCCAATAAAAACGAATAATAACATCATTATACTTGATTGAGGTGCTGAGTTGAGCCACGCTATAAAAAAAGTCCTATCGAATCTAGGTTGTGGTAATAACGTTGGATTTGGTTTTGATGGGGTTGGGTAATTGCGGCTCAAATTTTATTGCAGAGCCGTTTTTTTATTTCAGATAAAAAATATATTTGACTTTTGAGGAAGTTTATCAAAAATGGGAAAAACTAAAGACATAAGAGAAGAAGAATAGAAGGGGAAAAACAACTGAAAGGACTGAGGTATTTGACACCGAACCGCCTGATCCATGAAAAAAGCCCTTACCTTCTGCAGCACGCCCATAACCCGGTGGAATGGTATCCCTGGGGGGATGAAGCCTTCCGGAAAGCCCGTGAGGAGAACAAGCCTGTTTTCCTGAGTATCGGGTACTCTACCTGTCACTGGTGCCATGTGATGGAGCGGGAGTCTTTTGAGGATGAGGAGGTTGCCGCACTTCTCAATGAAGGATTTGTTTCTATTAAAGTAGACCGGGAGGAACGGCCGGACATCGATGCTGTTTATATGGGAGTCTGCCAGGCCTTGACTGGAAGTGGGGGATGGCCCTTGACGGTCTTTCTCGCGCCGGACCGGAAGCCCTTTTATGCTGGGACATATTTTCCTAAAAGGGCTCGCTACGGGAGGCCAGGGGTGATGGAGTTGTTGACAGCCATCAGGAAAAAGTGGGTAAGCGACCGGGAGCATTTGGATGAGTTGGGGGAGCAGGTTATTAGCACGGTTGCGGGGCATCTGGAGGAGAGTTCTCCTGGAGAGCCAAATCCTGAACTGCTGCAGAGGTCTTTTCACTACCTGGAAGGGGCGTTTGATCCTGTTTACGGGGGTTTTCACAGCGCGCCCAAGTTTCCCACCCCACATCAACTTCTTTTGCTGCTTCGCTGCTGGAAGCGCTTTGAGGAGCCGAATGCCCTGGAGATGGTAGAAAAGACTCTGCAGGGGATGTACTGTGGGGGGATTTTTGATCATATCGGATTCGGGTTTTCTCGCTATTCCACGGACCGGAAGTGGCTGGCGCCTCATTTCGAGAAGATGCTCTACGACAATGCCCTGATTTCCCTGGCTTACTTGGAGACTTATCAGGCGACCGAGAAGGTTTTCTATGCAGAGGCTGCTAGGGATGTTTTTTCTTATGTCCTGCGGGAGATGACCGCTCCTGAAGGGGGCTTTTACACCGCAGAGGATGCGGATTCCGAAGGGGTTGAAGGTAAATTTTACTTGTGGACTCCGGCTGAAGTTAAAGAGGTGCTGGGGGGGGATGATGGGGATTACTTCTGCAGTCTTTATGATATTACGGAGAAGGGTAACTTTGAGGGGAAAAATATTCCCAATCTGATCCAGAGGAGAGAGAAGATTTTCAGCGATGGCAAGGTTCCTGCCTGGCAGGAGAGGGTAGGGGAACTGCGCCGTAAGCTCTTTGCCGCAAGGGAGGGGCGCATCCATCCCTTCAAGGATGATAAGATCCTGACCTCATGGAATGGCTTGATGATCGCTGCTCTAGCCCGGGGTGCCTGGGTTTTGGATGATGAAAGGTATGCTGACGCTGCCAGGAGGGCGGCTGAGTTTCTGCTGAAGAATCTCCGTAATCAAGAGGGGAGACTTCTGGCCCGCTACCGGGAGGGGGATGCTGCCTATTCTGCCTACCTGGATGACTATGCTTTCTTTGCCTGGGGATTGATGGAACTCTACCAGGCCACCTTTGAAGTGCAGTATCTTGAGGATGCCATCAGGCTGACCCGGGAGATGTATGATCTGTTCTGGGATGATGAAAGTGGGGGATTCTTTTTTACAGCCATCGAGGGGGATGAGCTTCCTACCCGGCCTAAAGAGATTGCTGATGGGGCGGTTCCATCGGGAAATTCTGTGGCTGCCTGGAATCTCCTGCACCTGGCCAGGCTGACCGGTGATGGGAATTTTGAAGAACTCTCTCAGCGGCAGCTGCGTGCTTTTGCTGGGGCCGCTGAAGCAGCGCCTCAGGCCTGCACTTTCTATCTCTGTGCCCTGGATTTCTCACTAGGTCCCCCGCAGGAAATTGTGGTGGCGGGGGAGAAGGAAGACGATAGAGCCAGCAGACTGCTGAAAGTACTGCGCTCTGCTTATCTGCCCCAAGCAGTGATAATGCACCATCCAGCAGATGGTGAAAGAGCAGCAGCTGCTCTTATCCCACACATTGATGGTAAAGAGCCTCTGAATGGAACTCCTGCAGTGTATATCTGCGAAAATTACAGCTGCCAGGAGCCGGTGACAAGCCCGGAGGAACTGGAAGAAAGGCTGTAGTGTTAGATAAAGCAAGCCTGACCCTGGGAGTTAGGGAGTTAATGTTCGCTGCATACTATATTTCCTTGATTATGTGCTGATATATTACATATAGTCTTGCGGCCAGTCTGAGCAAACTGCTGGTATCCGGAGCGGATGCAAAAGCGTGCGGTGATCCAACAAGTTAATTAACGGTTCCTGACACCGTATATTCATTATGGTAAGTGCTTGTAGACATAATCAAGCTCAATAAGACAATAAAGCAAACCAGGTACCGTTATACTAGGTACCATTAATAAGATCAAACCCCGGAAGTGACCTACCAGGTACCATAAGGGGTGACAGCTACCAGGCCGGGCAATAAAGCAAACCAGGTACCATAAGAGACACTATTTTTCTTTGATTATATGCCGATATATTACATATAGCCTTGTGACCAGGTCTGAGTAAACTGCAGGTGCTATTAGGAGCGGATGGATCAGGGTGCGGTGATCCGAAAAGTTAATTAATGTTTGAAGCCAAATATTTATTGGCGAGGTTGTTTTTAAACATAATCATGCTGATTAAAGCAATAAAGCAAAACAGGTACCATTATCAATAAGACAATAAAGCAAAACAGGTACCGTTAAAAGGTACCGTTAAAATGCTTAAAATGTTATAATATTATAATATTGGTTGAAGGGTTGAATGCTGTTGGGACGGGAGAAGACAAAGTTTTTCTGTGAAGAATGCGGTTATGAAACCGGGAAGTGGATGGGGCGCTGCCCCGGCTGCAATTCCTGGAATTCTTTTTGTGAAGCCCCTGTGCAGAAAAAAAGCACCCAAAGCGCTCGTCGGTCATCAAGTTTATCCCCAGGCCAGGAGATGCCTGTTCTTCTATCAGACTGTGGTGACAGTCTTCCTGAAGAGCGTTTCCCGGGATGTTCAGGGGAATTCGATCGAGTCCTGGGGGGAGGGATCGTGCCTGGTTCTGTTGTACTGCTGGGTGGTGCCCCGGGGATTGGGAAGTCCACATTACTACTACAGCTTGCGTCTTTTGTTGCGGAAAGCCGTGGACCAGTGCTGTATGTTTCCGGGGAAGAATCCCGTCAGCAGGTGCAGATGCGGGCGCGGCGCCTGAGGGCGGCATCTGATCGCCTTTATTTCTATGC
>CALGIY010000368.1 GCA_937914965.1 uncultured Thermoanaerobacteraceae bacterium
ATGTTGTCACTGTGGTTACCCAGGTCAAGGTGGCTGCGGATGATCCGGCCTTCAAGAAACCTCAAAAACCAATCGGCCCCTTCTATGACAAGGAACAAGCACAAAAATTGATGCGGGAAAAAGGATGGGACATGGTTGAGGATGCAGGTCGGGGCTACAGGCGAGTTGTTGCTTCACCCCGGCCGGTAGAGATTGTGGAATACCGGGCGATCAGTGCTCTGGTGGAAAAGGGATTCACCGTCATCAGCTGTGGTGGTGGGGGGATTCCGGTGATCGGTGAGGATGGGGATAGTCTGGTGGGATCTGCAGCGGTGATTGACAAGGACCGGGCAGCCAGTCTGCTTGCTGGACTCTTGAAAGCTGATCTATTGGTTATTCCGACTGGGGTCAGTAAGGTATCCTTGAATTTTCGGAAACCCAACCAAGTTGACCTTGATTCCGTCTCCCTAGAGGAAGCGCGGCTTTATATGGAACAGGGGCATTTTGCAGCTGGGAGCATGGGGCCAAAGATGGAGGCAGCGGTATCTTTCCTTGAAGCGGGAGGAACTGAGGCGATTATTACCCTACCGGAGCTGATTGAACAAGCAGTCCTGGGGAATGCCGGTACCCGCATCTACTCTAAAACTAAATAACCTGGACACGGGATGCTCTGCTGTCTGTCAGTCTGGATGAAATAATTGATGACACAATATTTATGGCAGGAGGAGACGGGATGAGCTATGTAAAGAACAGGGAGCGGCTTCTTGATCACGGCAATAGAAATGCCAGGGAAATAACGATCAAACTGGTTGAGAAGGCCCTGGCCAAGGCCGATCCCTACCTGGCGGTCAAGAATCTGGTTTCACTGGAGAACGACACTCTTACTGTCGGTTGTCATACCTTTGACCTTAGTAAGGCCGGAAACATCTATGTCGTAGGAGCAGGCAAGGCTACATATCCGATCGCCAAGGCCCTGGAAGAGATCCTCGGGGACAGGATTAAACAGGGCATTGTGATTTGCAAGTATGGCCAGGATGGAGAGCTCGATAAAATTGATCTGCGGCTGGCTTCCCATCCAATTCCTGATGAAGCTGGCTTGGCGGCAGCAAAAGATATTTACTCACTGGCAGAAGGTACGAAGCCAGGAGACATTGTTTTCGCAGCCTTTACAGGGGGCAGCACTGCTCTGCTGCCTTACCCAGTGGATGGGGTCAGTTCTTCGTCTCCTTGATGGATTATGTCAGGGGGATAGAGAAGAGATACTAAAAGC
>CALGIY010000369.1 GCA_937914965.1 uncultured Thermoanaerobacteraceae bacterium
CTGTTGCACTTTTTCAGCCTACGGTGCTGTAATCGTGCTCAATGGGAGACTAGAGAACTGGCCATAGAGATGCTGCGGCAGGTCAAAAGAGTAGCCCCTAATCTCTTCAGAAATGCCGGACCAGGATGCGTAAGGGGCAAGTGCCCAGAAGGAAAGATGACCTGTGGAAAAACCAGAGAGGTAAGGGAGATGTTTATGTCTTTGAGGTCAATCCCCGAGCCAGCAGGACCGTTCCCTTTTTGAGCAAAATCACAGGGGTGCCCATGGTAGAGTTGGGTACCAAGGTGATGCTGGGAAAAACTTTGAAGGAATTAGGCTACAAAAGTGGTTTAGTTGAACCTCATTCTCTAGTGGCTGTAAAGGTGCCGGTCTTTTCCTTTGGCAAGCTGACCCAGGTGGATATTTATCTTGGCCCAGAGATGAAGTCCACAGGAGAAGTGATGGGTGTAGACTACTCTGTACCCCAGGCTCTCTACAAGGGTCTGCTGGCAGCAGGGTGTACTATACCCCTTTCTGGGAATGTCCTGGTGACCATCGCTGACCGGGACAAAGAGGAGGCACTCCCAATCATTGCCGGGCTGCAGGAGATGGGACTCCACTTTGTAGCCACTCCAGGGACAGCACACTTCCTGCGGAATCGTGGTATCGAGGTAGATGATGTCAATAAGATCGAAGGGGGCTCACCCCATGTGGTCGATCTGATCAACTCCGGTAAGGTCGGGTTTGTGATTAACACCCACAGCGGGGGTAGAGGACCGATCAGGGACGGCTTCCAGATTCGGCGGGCAGCAGTGGAGCGTGGGATTCCCTGCCTTACTTCCCTGGATACAGCCAGGGCGATGATCGACTGTATTGCCTTTATCAGAAGTGGCAGAGAAAGCGCGCTGCTTTCTCTTGACGAATATATCAAATAATAGAATCTTTTGTTTTGATGAATAAGGCTAATCATGTTATGATCCTGAAGTGTTTGATGATAAAATTTAGAAGGAGTAGAAAAAATGAACGGACCAGGTGAATTTATCTGCAGGGTAAGTGCACAGGTCTCACTGGCCTCTGATTCTTACCTGCTCAAGCTGGAGGCACCTACTCTGGCATGGACCACTTCTCCTGGCCAGTTTGCCATGCTGCAGTGTGGTGAGGGGCTTGACCCCTTTTTGAGGCGTCCTCTGAGCATACACCAAGTAGAAAGAAAGCGTGGTGTAGTCTATTTTCTCTATCAGGTCAGGGGACAGGGAACGAGATGGCTGGCCAAAAGGAGTAAGGGAGACATGATTCCACTGCTGGGGCCCTTGGGGCGAGGTTTTACAGTCAACCCAGCAGGGGGTAAGGGACTGCTCGTTGGTGCTGGCATGGGGGTGGCTCCACTCCTTTTACTTGCCTCTGAACTGGCGAATCAACAGTGGGAAGTGGTTACTCTCATGGGTGCGCAAACCGCATCAGGGATCTTGCGCCCCGATGCTTTTATGGATTATGGTGAAGTTAGAACCGCAACAGATGACGGATCCAGCGGTATGAAGGGTACGATTCTTGACCTGTTGAACAAGGAACTTGATGACTCATCCTACGATATGATCTTTGCTTGTGGGCCGCTGCCGGTATTGAAGGGAGTCCAGAGCATAAGTATTGATCAGGGAATTCCCGCTGAGCTTTCCTTAGAGGAAAGGATGGCCTGCGGTGTAGGTGCCTGCCTAGGGTGTACCTGTGGAGGCGCTGATGGAGAGTACCTGAGAGTCTGCCAAGAAGGACCGGTTTTTAAAGCTGGGGAGGTGGACATCGATGGCTGACCTCTCGGTGAACCTTGCTGGAATCAAAATGAAGAATCCGGTGATGTCTGCTTCTGGGACCTTTGGTTCCGGAAGCGAATATGCCAGTTTATTTGATATTAGTAAGATGGGGGCTTTGGTGACCAAGGGACTGACCCTTAGACCCCGCGCGGGAAATAAGCCGCCGCGCATCTGTGAAACCCCTGCCGGGCTGCTGAATGCTGTGGGTCTTCAGAACCCCGGTGTTGAGGCCTTTATCAGTGATGTTCTGCCAGAGATGCTTGGCTTCGGTGTGCCTGTGATCGCCAATATCGCCGGCAGTACAACAGATGAGTTTGTTGAAATGGCAAGGCAGCTCTCCGGAACAGGTATAGTGGGTCTGGAGATCAATATCTCTTGCCCCAATGTGAAGACCGGGGGGATGGCACTGGGGACAGTACCAGAGGTGGCTGCCCAGGTGGTAGAAGCGGTGGTCAAGGAAACAGATCTCCCGGTAATCGTAAAGCTGACCCCCAATGTGACAAATATTGTGGAGCTCGCCAGAGCAGTGGCAGGTGCAGGGGCTGATGCCCTCTCCTTGATCAATACCCTTGTTGGTATGGTGATCGATGTAGAGCAGAGGAAGCCGGTGCTGGGCAATGTTGTTGGTGGATTATCTGGTCCCGCTATCCGCCCAGTTGGAGTCTGGGCCGTCTGGCAGGTGGCTCAGGCTGTGGATATTCCTATTGTCGGTATGGGCGGTATCTGTACCGGACAGGATGCCCTGGAGTTCATTCTAGCAGGCGCTTCTGCAGTTGCGGTTGGCTCTGCGTTTTTCAATAATCCTATGGCTGCGGTTAGGATCATCACTGAACTGGATGAATACTGCACCAAACATGGAGTGGACAAACTGCAAGATCTTGTTGGGGCTGCTTGGAAAGAATAAGCAGTATGGAAGGAGAAAAAGGATGCAGGCAAAAGATAGATTAATTGTAGCACTTGATGTTCCTGAAAGAGAGCATGCACTTGAACTGGTTTCGAAGGTGCATGACTGCTGTGGTATGTTCAAGATTGGGCTGGAGCCTTTTTGCAACTTTGGTCCCGCTTTTGTGAATGAAATCCATGACCGTGGTGGGAAAATCTTTTTGGATCTTAAATTTCATGATATACCCCGTACAGCTGCTCAGGCGGGGCGGGCTGCTGCACGTTTGGGGGTAGAGATGTTCAATGTTCACATTGCTGGTGGCCGCGAGATGATGAAGGCGGTTGTGGAGGCTGTAAAGGAAGAGACAGCAGGAAAGAAAACCCCGAAGATTCTCGGTGTCACAGTGCTGACCAGCCTTGGGGCAGAGGAACTGCCCAGGGATTTGGGGATCAATAGATCACCCTTAGAACAGGTGGTTTTCTGGGCAAAAGAGGCCCAGGAGTGTGGGCTCTCCGGTGTTGTAGCCTCCCCCAAAGAGATCTCAGCGATCCGTGAAAACTGCGGCCGTGACTTCTTGATAGTTACACCCGGAATCAGACCTGCAGGAGCCGGAACTGGTGACCAGAAGCGGATCAGCACCCCGGCAGATGCAGTCAAGAGTGGGGTAGACTACATTGTAGTGGGGCGACCTATCGTGCAGGCGCCAGATCCGCGGCAGGCGGCATTGGATATTGTTAAAGAAATGGAGGAAGCTATAAAATGACCGAACAGGAACTGATTGAAGTATTTAAAGAGCGGGGAGCTCTGTTAGAGGGGCATTTTCGTTTAACCTCGGGTCTGCACAGCAACCGCTATATTCAGTGTGCCCAGGTACTTAAATACCCTGATCTGTCCGCAGAACTGGGTAAAGAACTTGCTGAAAACTTTCGTGAACTGGATGTGGAATTAGTGGTGGGTCCTGCCATCGGGGGGATTATTGTTGCCCAAGATGTAGGGCGTGCCCTGGGAGTGCCGGCGATTTTCACAGAGCGTGAACAGGGAAAGATGACCCTGCGCCGTGGTTTCGAGATCAAAGCAGGAACAAGGATTGTGGTAGTAGAGGATGTTATTACCACCGGTGGCTCTACCAAGGAAGTAATCGACTTGGTCAAGGAACATGGTGGTGTTGTAGTAGGTGTCGGCTCCCTGGTAGACCGCCACAGCGGTGATCTTGATTTCGGTGTATCTTTTCGCCCGCTGCTTAAACTCTCTATTGAAACCTATTCCCCTGATGACTGCCCCTTGTGCCAGAAGGGCCTTCCTGTAGTAAAACCCGGAAGCCGGAAAGAGTAGTGGCAGTGGGACGTTTTGTTTGCCACTATCCAGGAGTTCCCAGGGCCTGGCACCAAAAAAACCGATAAAAATAAAAGGGATTGAAGTTCACCTTACAAGAGCTCTAACAGGTTACCATGTTGGCCTGCTGCATACTGAAAATAGTGTCATGGATGTTTGGTTTAACAAGTTCCCTTTGGGATTCATTGACTTAAATTCTTTCCGCTTTTATACTGCGGAAAAGGGGGCATAGTGTTACCTATGTCCTGAACCTGTACCGAATGATAGAAGGGGGAGATTATTTGATAGCTATTCTCTTTTTGCTGTTGTTGATTCCGCTGCTTTTTATTTTGTTGTTTTTTAATGTGGCAACCTTTTCTTTCGCTCGCTTGGGGATGTCCCAGACAGGAGCATTTTTGTTTTTAACGGCCTCTATTATAGGAAGTCTGATCAATATTCCTCTTTCCCGGAGGCGTACGATGGTGCAGAATCCCCAGGGATATCCCTTGTCGATGTTTTTCTTTTATTACCCTCCTGTTGTTCAGGAGCAGGTGATCTGCTTGAATGTTGGGGGTGCTGGGCTCCCAGTGCTTCTTTCCCTTTACCTGTTGCTGGGTGGGAGGGCACCCTTTTGGCCAACCTTACTGGCCGTAGTTTTGGTTACTATTGTGGCCAAAATGATGGCCCGGCCAAAACCTGGTGTAGGTATTGTGATGCCTGCCTTTATTCCTCCTCTGGTTGCAGTGGCTGCTGCTTTGATCCTGGCACCCAGTGGGCATACAGCTCCTGTGGCGTATGTGGCCGGGGCTATGGGTAGAAATTTTTTTCCTAATTTCATTTATACTGTGTCTCCGTTTCAATTATATTTTCACTTTATAATATTAGCATAATTAAGTGAAAATATATAGGATACTAGGATAGTTTCATGTATAATTAAGAAGACCATGAAATTTTATTTATACTTATAACTATGTAATATTCTAAATTACAAAGGGAGGCCATGGAAAATGGAAAAAGTTCTTAAAAAACTTATCTTTACCGGCGTTTTAGGTTTTATTACTTTATTATCATTAAATTCTAAGGTATATGCCGCAGCAGAAGTCAGCCGTATAGAGGGAAATAATAGATTTGAGACCTCTATTGCTATATCCAAAAATGGCTGGGGAAAATCTGATTACGCTGTATTAGCAAATGGAATGAGTTCCTCAGATGCACTTAGTGCTAGCCCTTTAGCTGCTAAGTACAATGCACCTATAATTCTAGTAAACAGTAAGCAATTAGATACAATGACTACAGAAGAACTTAATAGATTAGGTGTAAAAAAGGTATTTATTATTGGCGGGACGGGAGTTATTTCAAAGGACATTGAAGACAAGCTTCATAGTCTAAATATTCAAACCGATAGATACTGGGGACATGATAGATTTGATACAGCTGTAGATGTTGCTAAAAGATTAGATGACTTTAATGAAATAGTAATAACCAGTGGTTTTGGTTTTGCAGATGCTTTATCTATAGCTCCCATTGCGGGGAAAAAGGGAATACCCATTTTATTAACTTCAAAAGATAGTTTACCTAAGGTTGTGATGGATTTCTTACAGGAAAAAACCAATAATAACCTTGGAAGCCTAAAAACCTATATAATAGGTGGATCGGGGGTTGTAAGTAATACAATAGAAAAACAATTTCCTAATTGTGAAAGATTATCTGGTCAAGGAAGATATGAAACAAATATAGCAGTATTAAACAGATTTTCTGAAGATATAAATTTTAACAATATTTATATTGCAAATGGACAAGACTTCCCAGATGCTTTATCAGGCTCTGCTCTTGCTCAAAAAAATTCATCTGGAATAATACTATCTAATAAGATAATTTCAAGCACTACAGAAAAGTTTGTTAAGTCTAAGCTTGATTTGGTTGAAAAGATAAATATAATAGGAGGAAAAGGAGTTTTCCTTGACAGCAATATAGATGATATATTATATACAAAAAACGGTGGTAATAGTGAAGGAAATATAATAAATTTGGGACTTGTAGTGAAAGATGGGGATTGGATTTACCATAAAAATACCAAGAACGGATATATATTTAAATCCAAGGGTGATGAGAATGTAAGTGCCCAAGTTAATTCTGATGATTCTTACTATATAAATGTGGTAGGAGATTGGATATATTATGTTAGTAATGAAGGGTATATTTATAAAATAACCGTAGATGGGAAGGATAGAACCAAATTAAATAATACCCCTGTAGAATACATGAAAGCTGAAGGAAACTATATTTACTATGTCCAAGGAGATGGCATTAAAAATTATAAAATATATAGAATGAATTTAGATGGAAGTAATGAGGAATTTATAGACAATACTAATGCTGTTAGCATAAATGTAGTGGGAGATTGGATTTATTATAGTGACGGTATTCTAGGGAATATATATAAATTTAATGTAAATGATAAAAATGATAAAATTAAAATAACAGAGGATTCTGTTGGGTTTATAAATGTATCAGGTGATTGGATTTATTATGGCAATATTTCTGATGGCGGGAAAATTTATAAAATAAAAACTGATGGAAGTGAAAGGACTAAAGTAACTGATGATTCAGCAGGATATATAAATGTTTCTGGGGATTATGTTTATTATTTAAATATAAGCGATAATAGCCAATTGTATAAAGTAAAGATAGATGGAAGCGAAAGAAAGAAAATAGGTGATGAAGCTGTAGCCTTGATAAATGTAGCTG
>CALGIY010000370.1 GCA_937914965.1 uncultured Thermoanaerobacteraceae bacterium
GTTGGCCTCACCATTCTGGGCAGCGAGCATGGCGCAGGAGAATTGGTATCTGGTGCTGAGTTGGCTCAGAGCCAAAATCGTGATGTAGAAGTAGTTTTGATTGGCACAGGAGTACAGACCGATTTGGAATTGGTAGAAGCAGCAGATGAAAAAGAGGCTCATGCAAAAATGGATGAACTGCTGCTGGGTGGGGGTTTGGATGCAGGGGTAACCATGCACTATCCCTTTCCCATCGGTGTTTCTACAGTGGGGATGGTGCTTACACCTGCCAAAGGGAAGCAGATGTTTTTGGCCACTACTACCGGCACTTCTGCTACTGAAAGGGTAACCGCAATGCTTAAGAACACCCTTTGTGGGGTAGCCACCGCCAAGGCATGTGGCAGGCCAAATCCGACTGTAGGCATCCTAAACATAGATGGTGCCAGGCAGGTGGAAAGGGCCTTAGTTAAACTTCAAAAAGCTGGGTACCCTCTCTCTTTTGCCGAATCAGCTAGAAGTGATGGTGGGGTAGTGATGAGGGGGAACGACCTGTTAATGGGAGTTCCCGATGTGATGGTTATGGACAGCCTGACCGGTAATGTGATGATGAAGCTCTTTTCTGCATACAGCAGTGGTGGCAATTACGAAACCCTCGGCCTTGGATATGGCCCTGGGGTAGGTGAGGACTATGACCGGATCATCTGTATTATCTCCCGTGCATCTGGTGCCCCGGTGATAGCTGGAGCCATCAGTTTTGCTTCTGAATGCGCCCGAGGAAAGCTTTTGGATAAAGCAAGGGCAGAATTTTCCGCAGCCAAGAAGGCTGGTTGGAATGAATTAATCCAGTCTTTGGCGGTGGTAGATACGGCTAAAAAGGGTGAGGCAGAAGAGATAGCTCCTCCACCAAAGAAAATGGTCAGTGATGCTATTCCGGGGATCGAAGTAATGGAAATCGAAGATGCTGTCCGTGTTTTATGGAAGGAAAAGATCTACGCCGAAAGCGGAATGGGCTGCACAGGCCCCATCATTATGATTGCCCCGGAGGATAAAGAGAGATCAGTCGAACTGCTGCAGAAAAACGGATACCTTTAAGTGGTGGTTGGTGGTTGGTCGTTAGACTGTATGCAATTGGAACCGTTCCCAGTGCATACACCCAGTGCATATAGTGCATACTCAAGGTGAGAGGATGAGGATGAGATGCCTTGGTAAAAATGATCATTACAAATAACCCATCAGTAGTGGATAAATACCCGGAAAACGTGTGTTTTATAGACGGATCTGTTGAGCAAGTCCTGATCAAGGTAAGGGATATTGTCTACGAGGGGTATGATCTGATCAGCCATCCCCTGCCTGCAAGCCTGAGGATAATGTTTTCGCCCTATCGTTCGATCGCTATTGGAAGAAATAACGGCAGGGTCGATCCCCTTCAGGCGGAGATTGTAGAGGAAAGCATCCATAAATATAAAAGGCACATGGATGTCCGGGGAGCAGACAAGGTTAATAGCGATGACTATAAGCTGATGGATCTCATTCTCCTAGAATCCGCCTTGGAGGATGAAAAAGGCAAATGGTAATTTAGATATATCTTTTGGTTATAACTCAAATAAGATACTTTCATCGAACACGCCAGGTATATACAGAAGGATTTTTAATATAGTCGCAGAAAAGATCAATAAAGAAACATAAAACGTACCATAGAAATACATGCTGTACATCACGGGATACTTTTTGATAGGTGCTCCCAGGAGGTGGTTAATTTACACTAGGGCAGCAAGTGGACTAAACAGCAGAATTATCAGTTAAATCATCAGGGGGTGATTCTTTTGAAACTGGAGATCGGTAGGGTCAATATTAAAGACATTCAGTTTGGCGACAAGACCTTTGTAAAAGACGGCGTTTTAACGGTTGATAAAACAGGTTTGATAGCCAGTTTAAAAGAAGATGAAAGGATCAAGGATATACAGCTTGATATCGCAAAACCTGGAGAAAAAGTAAGGATTATACCTGTCAAAGATGTTATTGAACCGAGAGTAAAGGTTTCGGGCACCGGCGAAGGATTCCCCGGTGTAACCACAAAACCCTCCCAATGTGGCGAAGGAAGGACCAATGTTTTATATAATGCTGCTGTCGTTACAGTTGGGGATATTGTCGGCTTCCAAGAGGGAGTTATCGATATGTGGGGGGAAGGTGCCAAATGGACACCCTTCTCTAAAACACTAAATATCACCGTTGACATTCAGGTTGTAGAAGACCTGGATACCCATACACATGAGGAAACAGTCAGACTGGCGGGCTTAAGAGCTGCTGAAAGTCCCAGGCAGCAGTTTAAGAAGCGTGGGTCAGATGAGGGCGATGGCGATGAAGGTATGCGTGGCCACGAGACAAGAGTTGAGTTGGAGAGTCGAGGATTACGTAGGAGCTTTGGCTTTGTCGCTGGGAGAGGCACGTACAGGCGGCGCTCATTTGCTGCTGTTTCTGCCACGGTTGACCGCCTTCCGCAGTAGGACAAGCGCTGCGGCTAGCAACCAGGGAGTAGCCGGTGGGTCTTTTGAGCTTGCTTCACGAGCCGGCGAATGACATCAAG
>CALGIY010000371.1 GCA_937914965.1 uncultured Thermoanaerobacteraceae bacterium
GCTCATCAAAGAACACAGGTCATCCACATCCACTAGGCCGCGTTCATTGGACCTCACTTCGACCAGCTCAAAACCCAGCATATGAGCAGTGGCTGGATTGGTCCCATGGGACGAGTCAGGTACAACCATCTTTTTGCGCCGGAAATCCTGGCGCTGCTCATGATAGGCCTTAATCAGGGAGGCACCGGTCATCTCCCCATGAGCACCTGATGCAGGTTGGAGAGTATACCGGTTCATTCCGGTTATCTCACAGAGCATCTGCTCCAACTCATACATCAACTCGAGGGCACCCTGTACTGTCTCCTCTGGCTGATCTGGATGCAGGCCGGCAATGCCCGGCAGCCGTGCTGCCCATTCATTGATCTTGGGATTATACTTCATTGTACAGGATCCCAGGGGGTACATCCCGCTGTCCACACCAAAGGCCTTTGTAGATAGCTCTGTAAAGTGGCGCACTACCTCCACCTCACTCACCTCTGGCAGAGGAGGATCGCTTTCTCTCAGAAATCCTTGCAGTGAATCTTGAAGCTCTACTGAAGGCACATCCCCTTCCGGGAGGGAAAAAGCACTGCTTCCTGGAACACTTCTTTCAAAAATGAGCTTACTCATGCCTGCACCCCCTTCAAAACATCTACCATTTTGTCGATCTCTTTCTTCGTCCTCTTTTCCGTAAATGCAAAAAGGAGAGCATCCCCCAATTCATAACCCCCAATGATCCCTTCCTTCAACAAAGCACTGTTGGCAGCAAGGGGATCTGACAGCCGCACTGGAAACTCCTTAAAAAAGGGCACTTGGCACAGGGAGAAACCCGCATCCTGCAGGCGGCTCCGAGCATAACAGGCCAGCTCATGGCACCTGACAGCAATAGACCGCAGGCCCTTAGGTCCCACTATGGACAGGTAAACAGCAGCAGCCAGGGCACATAAGGCTTCATTGGAGCAGATGTTAGAAGAAGCTTTTTCCCTCCTGATATGCTGCTCACGGGCCTGCAGAGTGAGTACAAAAGCCCTCTTACCGTCCAGATCCTTAGTTTCACCAACAAGACGCCCCGGCACACGGCGCATCAGCTTCTTGTTTGCAGCAAAGAAACCCAGGTAGGGGCCACCGAAACTCAACGGATTCCCCAGGGATTGCCCCTCTCCAACAGCTATGTCAGCACCCCAGTCAGCCGGGGATTTAAGAATTCCCAGTGAAATGGGGTCTACAGCTATAATCAAAAGGCCTTTTACTTTATGTACTGCAGCCTCTATTTTTTCGATTTCCGGCTCTAGAAAACCATAAAAATTAGGAAATTGAATAACTGCTGCAGCAGTATCTTTATCTATCATTTTGATCATTTCATCTGCATCGAAAAGGCCGTCATGATCAGGAATGGTGGCCACTTCGATCCCTTTGCCGTGGGCATAGGTGTGCAGTACTTTCAAATACCGGGGGTTAATGGTACCAGCAG
>CALGIY010000372.1 GCA_937914965.1 uncultured Thermoanaerobacteraceae bacterium
CGGTTGGTGTGGCACAGATCACTCCATCCCCCAGGTAGTTCATATAATGCTTTCCATTTACTCTGAGGGTCACAATAATGGTATGGGGGGTATGGGTTCTGATCACCGCATCGTTGAGAGCCGGGCCATAGAAAACCTGATCATCCCCCCTAAAAAGAGAAACATCGATCATGCTCCTCTCTTCCAAACCAAACTTCCCATTCAAAATGGCATCGAGACATTCTATCAATTGGTGTGGTTCGATACTGCTCAAGAACCCTACTGTACCCATATTGACACCGAGCACCGGGGTACCCTTCCGGGCATAGCAACGAGCAGTCTTCAGCAGTGTGCCATCTCCCCCTAAAACCAACACCAGGTCAGCTGGGGGGCAGTTGACATCTGTAATCTGCAGGAACCCCAAAATACTGAAGGAAACTCCCCTGGATGTAAGTTCCTTCCCTACCTTTCGGGCAAGACCACACGCCTTGATGTCATCTTTATAAACAATAACTACCCGCACCGGAGCTCATTCCCCCCGCCAGTTATCAAATTTTAATCCATCATTGAACAAGCCGGAGCGGGTTGCAATAATCCCGTCCCGGCTTGTCATCTCCATTCCTAAGTTACAGGAACCCCCTCTCCTTCAGATAAGTCACTAGTTTACCAGTGTATCTGGATAGGCTCTACACAAAAGAAGAGGGTGATAGTAAAACATCCTAGTAGAGGCCTAATTTCTCCTCAGACAAGCTGATGAAGATATTTTTCTTCTGGGTGTAGAGGTCAAGCATCATGTGGTGTGTCTCCCGGCCGATACCTGATTTCTTGTAGCCACCAAAGGGGGCATGTGCCGGCAGGTTGTTGTAGTTGTTCACCCACATACGGCCAGTTTCCACAGCTCTTGCTATGCGGAGCGCCCTGTTGATGTCCTTGGTCCAAACAGCACCACCGAGACCATAATCGTTGTCATTGGCCATCTTAACGACCTCATCTTCGGTCTTAAACTTGATAAAGACGACCACAGGCCCAAAGATTTCTTCCTGGGCAACCCGCATATCATTGGTCACATCAGCGAGGATGGTCGGCTTCATGAAAGCACCCTTGTCCAGCCCGTTTTCGGTCACACGCACACCACCGCAGGCCACCTTTGCGCCTTCCTTTTTGCCAATTTCTATATAGTCGAGAATTTTATTGAGCTGCCCCTCATTGATCTGGGACCCCATCACAGTATCCTTTTCCCAAGGAAGCCCAACCTTCACCTTATTAAAGGCCTCTACACATTCTGCCAGGAACTTATCATAGATGTCCTCATGAACGAAGACCCGGGAGCCAGCACAGCAAACCTGGCCCTGGTTGAAGAGGATACCCATCTGTACCCCCTCAATGGCTTTATCCCACGGGGAGTCAGGGAAGTAGATATTAGCAGACTTGCCTCCCAGTTCTAGGGTAGCCGGGATCAACTTCTTGGCAGCAGCATCAGCGATGTTGTAGCCCACCTCAGTAGACCCAGTGAAGGCCAGCTTGCTGAAGCCTGGATGCTCCAGCATGTAGTTCCCAGTTGTAGACCCACGGCCGGTAACAACATTAACTACACCCGGAGGTAGTACCTGACCCATGAGTTTCGCCATTTCCAGTATGCTCAAGGAGGTAGTGGAGGACGGCTTGATCACAACACAGTCCCCTGCTGCCAGTGCCGGAGCAATCTTCCAAGCAGCCATCAAGAACGGAAAGTTCCAGGGGATAATCTGACCGACAACCCCGAGCGGCTCCCGTAGGATGATGCTCATGTGGTTGTCATCAATCATCACCGCAGATCCCTCTTCAATTCTGATAGCACTGGCAAAATAGCGGAAGTGATCGGAACTCAAGGGGATATCAATGCCCATTGTTTCCCGGATCGGCTTCCCGTTGTCCATGGTTTCCACCATAGCCAGCTTTTCAGCATTCTCATCGATCAGATCAGCTATCTTTAAGAGCATTGTCGCCCGCTCTGCCGGACTGGTTTTCTTCCAGGATTCAAAAGCCTTCTGGGCGGCCTTTACCGCTGCATCAACATCACCTTTTCCAGCGTCAGCACAGGTGGCGAGAAATTCCCCATTAGCCGGGCAGTAGGCTTTAAAGGTTTTACCGTCCTGAGCATCCACCCATTTCCCGCCAATATACAGTTTGTAACTGTCGTC
>CALGIY010000373.1 GCA_937914965.1 uncultured Thermoanaerobacteraceae bacterium
GCTCTTCCGATCTCTGGTGGACATTGTGACCCTGGATCTTTCATTTATCTCTCTAGAAAAGGTTTTTCCAGCAATTTTTAAACTCTTGCACAGCGGGGGAGATGTTGTTGCCCTGGTTAAGCCTCAGTTTGAAGCGGGGCCAGAACTGGTGGGCAATGGTGGTATTATAAGGGATGCAGGGGTTCACCAACAGGTTATACTGCATGTGATCACGAAAGCAGGGGAGAACGGATTTCAGTTTAAGGGGGTCACCTATTCGCCGGTTTCTGGAGCCGATGGGAACATTGAGTTCCTATTATGGCTCGGTACTGGTGAGCCTGTGGTGCGAAAAGATTTCTTGCCAGAGGTCCAGGCGGTTGTAGAAAAAGCGCACTCTATACTGGCAGAACAGCACTGCAAGTGATGTTGAGGAGGCAGAAATGAAGCAGGTAGGTTTGGTTATCAATTTCCGAAAGGCCCGGGGTGGGCGATTTCTGAAGATTCTCAAAGAATGGTTTGAGCAGCGGGGGATCAAGGTGGTCCTCCCTACTTCTACTGAGAGTATGTATCTTCCTCCTTATGGTTGTCCTGAGATCGACTTCCAGGAAGATGTTGACATAATACTTACTTTGGGTGGTGATGGGACACTTCTCGGGGTGGCACGTCAGGTAGCAGACAAGGGGATTCCTATACTGGGTGTAAATCTCGGGCACTTGGGGTTTCTTACCGATATGGAGATGCCTGATCTCTTTCCCTGTTTGGAAAAACTATTCCAAGGGGACTACAAAATCGAGCGTCGTATGATGCTCTCTGCTCAGATCCAGCGAAAGGATTCCCCGGTGAAAAATATCACAGCTTTGAATGATGTTGTCATTGCCAAGGGACCCATCTCTAGAATCATCAGACTGGAGACTTATGTTGGCGGCGACTACCTGGCTACATATAGAGCGGACGGAATTATTGTTGCCTCTCCTACCGGGTCTACTGCTTATTCTCTTTCAGCTGGGGGACCTATTGTTAATCCAGAGTTGGAACTAATGATCGTTACTCCTATTTGCCCGCACACCCTTTATGCCAGGCCCTTTATTCTTTCCGACAACCAGGAGACCCGAGTGATCATGAGAACTGATACCTCTGAGGTGATGCTCACTATCGATGGGCAGATAGGTTATCCCCTGCAAAAAAATGATAGTGTCGTGATCCGTAAGGCAGATGTTTATACAAATCTTGTCAAGGTAAAGAAGCGATCTTTTTCCGAGGTTTTGCGTTTGAAATTTCGGGAAGGAAATCATTAAACGGAGGAATATGCTCTCCATGAAACTGCGAAGGCAGCAGGTAATGCTGGATATCATTGATGAAAAACCAATTACAACTCAGACCGAACTGGCTGCTGAGTTGCTTGCACGGGGTATTAAAACCACACAGGCAACTATTTCCCGGGATATTAAGGAACTGCAGTTAGTCAAAGTTCCGAAGGGGCCGGATTCTTATCGTTATGCCCGACCACGGCAGGTAGACCCGCCGTGGAATAATGACCGCCTGATTCGGTTGTTCCGGGAAAATGTAGTAAATTTTGATTTTTGTGAGAATCTTATTTTGATCAGAACTTTACCTGGGGCAGCGCATAATGTGGCTTTTGCTTTGGACCACGCAGGTTGGAAGGAGTTATTGGGTACTGTTGCTGGGGACGATACAATTCTGTTGATTATCAAGCCAAAGGATGTTGTCGGTCAGGTGGTAGAGCGCATGAAAGATTTTTTAAGGTGAGGATTGTGTATGCTTGTTCAGCTTGCGATCCAGGATTTTGCCTTGATCGAAAATTTAGAGCTTATGCTTGGCCCAGGATTAAATGTGCTCACTGGGGAAACAGGTGCGGGCAAGTCAATTATCGTTGATGCCATGAACCTGTTGGTAGGTGGGCGTGCTTCCAGTGATCTGGTGCGTACTGGCGCGGAAAAGGCACAGATTCTGGGTTTCTTTGACTGCAGCGACTGTCCCCAGGTTGCGGAAAAGCTTTCTGCACTGGGATTGCCTCTTAGTGAAGATGATACAGTGCTGCTGGGTAGGGAGGTGAACCGCGGGGGAAGAAGTGTCTGCCGGATTAATGGGCGCGCTGTTCCTCTCGAACAAGGGCGATCTGCTCGCGCGGCTGGAAGGCAGCTATGATCAGCGGATCACCC
>CALGIY010000374.1 GCA_937914965.1 uncultured Thermoanaerobacteraceae bacterium
CACTCTTTCCCTACACGACGCTCTTCCGATCTAGGCCGCGTCTTCATCGTGCTTCAAGGTTCCCAGGATGATCATGATAAAGTCTTCATCCCCGTTGATATGAAGGTCGCCGGTCTCGATCACCTGCCGGTCGGCAAACTGCTGCTCCATAAAGTTCATAATGCGCCTGGTGGTATAACTGTTTTTGACCCGGTCCACAAGGTCATCCAATTCCTTTTCTAGCTGGGTGTTGTCTACTGTTTGAGCTATCTTCAATGGTTCACCGGGTTCTCTAACCCTTTTCTTCTTCCTGACATAGAGAGAAAATTCATCCAGAAAAGACTGCGGGAATAGGTCCAGGGACTCCTGTATTACCTGCTGCAGTTTGCCATTTTCTTTTTCTCCGGCTGACTTCAGGATTTCCACCAGTTTACCCTTGATGCTGCGGTCGGTGTTCAGCAGGTATTCCATCTTTTCAACTGAAGCCCTGGTGTAGGTGGCCTTTTTTCTGTCGATTTCTTTGAGCAGGATGTCGATTCTTTCATAGACCCCGATAATTTCCTCGATCATCATGAGCGTTTCTTCTAAGGTATCTTCATCATTTTTATCTCGCTTCCGCCTCTGTGCAGATTTGACCAAAATGTCGATTATTTCCGGGTCGTCAAGCCAGGTTTTTAAGATATTAATGATCGGGGTTTTGAAGCGGGGCACAGAGTCAAAGGTTTTCAGGGGGTGGTAGATTTTGTCTTCCACTATCTCCTTGAAGCTGTCGAAGTGTTCTTTCAGGATCCCCCGGACCTCGGTTTGATCAAGTAAGGCCTGGTGGTATCTCCTAATGTTGTTGAGCAGGCTTTTCAGCTCGTCAATTAACAAATTCGTATTTTTATACGCCTGTGTGAGGGCGTTGTATGTGTACATATCTCTTTCTTCATTGGCTGTTTTCAATAAAGAGTAGGTGGAATAGACGAAAGAGTTGTATTCCCTAGGTGTTGTATCCAGCAGTTCATAGAGGGTGTTGAGGATTTTGATGGAGTAGTCGTAAAGTGTGATTTGCTCCTCAAAGGAATCGGTGGCGTATTCAACATCGATCCAGCCTGTTTGGCTAAACTTCCGGATGAGGAAATGGGCCAGGGCTGATAAGTTGCGCTCAGGCACAATCTCTTCATCCTCCAGGTTCATCTCCATAATTTTGTCTTCCAGCTCCGAGATGAGCATGGATACAACCTGGTCCTTGGTGATGATCATTTCCTGTTTATAGGCGCGGCGCAGTACGAACAGGCCATCCAGATAAATTTCTTTGTTTTTGGAGACCAATAAGGAAAAAAGGTTTTCCGGGATCATTTGAAAAAGACCCATATAACTCATCCGCCTTTGCAAAGATTAATCCAGCCGCGTTTATATTATGGTTAAATTCTATACAGCATCCCTTTCCTCCTGCGCATCACCGGGGTCAGGCTTGCTTTAACCACCAACCATCAACGACCATCTTGTTGGACAGCAGAACCGTCCCCCTGTCC
>CALGIY010000375.1 GCA_937914965.1 uncultured Thermoanaerobacteraceae bacterium
AATTTGGGGTGTAATTTCATGGGTAATTCCTGCGGAATTACCGTATACTTTTATGATTTTCCAAAAACCTTGACGGCTCAGGCGTCTGCCATGGTTATTCAAAAAGACCGCTCGCACGAAACTTTTCTTTCTTAACTTTAACCTGCTATGAGAAAGGTATTCATTGATATATCGGCATGCTACTTTACCGATAGGGATCAACCGCTCCCGGGACCCTTTACCTAGACAGCGAACAAACCCCATCTCCAAATTCAGATGTTCTGTATCTAACCCTAGCATTTCCGAAATACGCATCCCTGAAGCATACAATAATTCCAACATCGCCTTATCCCGCAGTCCCATCACCGTTCCGGGGTTTGGCTGCGCAAGGAGTTGTTCCACATCCTGGACACTTAAAACCAACGGGAGATTCTTTTCCAGTTTTGGTGAGGTTAGATTCTCAGTAGGATCTGCAGTTATCTTAGCTTCTTGTAATAGAAAACGGTACAAACTGCGGATCGCCGCTAGTTTACGGGACCGTGTCCGGGCGCTCAGATTCTGTTGGCGCAGCTGATTTAAGAAGTTTAGAACCTCACTCGGAGCTGCTTTCTGAAAAGTCAGTTTCTGCCCGGATAAAAACGATGCATACTGCTCCAGGTCGTAGCGGTAAGAAAGAACTGTATTATGAGCGAGCCCCCTCTCTACCCGCAAAAATGTCAAAAAGTCATCTAAAAGACAAGCATATTCTTCTTTCAATACAAACTTCCCCCGTTAAATTTTTCCTCTTTAAGAATTCCACATATAAAAAAGAACTCCTCCCTATCTCCTAGGAGATGCGAGGTTTTTACTGCATAAGACCTGTTAATTACCAGAGGAACCCGGTTCCTTCCCATAATAAATCTGCTGTATTTTTTCCAGTAAAGTAGCATCTTGCGACGGTTTTTCCTCGGCTTTTTGCTCCACCCGCATGAGATCGGATTGATCCTCGCGATCTGCTAGTCCACTCGCTATGAAAGAAAGAAACTGTGGAATAATCAAACCAATTAACAACAGGAACAGCAGGAGCCTAAACACAACCGATGCCTTGCGCTTCCAATTCGTGATGGTGATGAGCAGCATAACATCCTGCCTCCTCAGGTTTCTATAATCTCCATAATCTGGGTACCCTTCTTGTTATTATACGCCCCATACCAACAGATAGAACTAGATTTGCCTAGTTAATGGAAAAGAGAGAGAATCAAGCGCAGTAATCCTGGTACCAAGTAGGCTTCTACCCAGGCACCGATTAGGACCAACAGAAGGAAGAATAAAAAAAGAAGAGAATAGACACCCAAGCGTTGAAAGGGAGCATCCCGCTGGCCTCGCAGGAGGGTGAAAGAAAAATAAAAGGCCAAGGCTCCAGCACCAAGAAAGGCAGGGATATAACAGAGATTCTGGGGGAGTACACCAGCCAGGGCCAGGACCAGTCCCTGCCCCGCTGCTTCCTGCACCAGATAACCTACAGTGAAACCAATAATGAATCCTCTTGCTCCAATCACAAGAATGATCAAGGGACTTCCTACCACTGTTAAACCAAAAATCCAGAGAAGTCCCAGGGAGAATGCCTGCATACTGAGGATTTGACACCAAGCTTTGAATCCGGAAAATGACTGCCCTGAAAAGGCAGAAGCCTCTTTGAGAAAAAAGTCAAGATACTGACGCAGTTCTTCCTGAACCAACGGATTAATGCCACGCAGCGTCAACGCCCCGCAAACCAACCCACACAGGAAAATTCCTATTACCATGAGCACAGGAATAAGCATGTCCCTTTGACTAGCAATGGCAACTGGTATCCTGGCCAAGCGCATGATTTACCTCCCCCGGTCAGCAAACTGATCTCCTTTAAGAGTCTATGCCGGGAAAAATAAACCAATTACAGAGACTATGAAATTCTTCGCGATAAAAGGCGTTCTGCTAGGTAGTGGGTGGCCAGGACATCCTCTAGGGCCTTGCCGCTGGATGCAACAAGAGCAAGCCCTCGCCGCTTTTCTTCGGCAAGTTTTAGGGCTCTATCGACTGCCAATTCGGCATTCTCCCATCCTGTGAATCCCGGGGTGCGTGCGACAGTACCAGTTATAACCGATGCACCTGCATTAAACGCAGTATCAAAAGCTGTTCCACCGCAGTCGGTAACAGCAACTACAACTTTATTTTTAAAATCAACCAATTTGGATATTTCCGCACCCTGATTCGGGTAGATACCGACCTCACTGACACCTGCCAGATGAAGGCCTTCCAGAAGACCGGCAGCACATTCCCGCCGCTCCCCTTCGATCCCGATCCGGGGCTCGGCAATGACCACTACTTCTGAGCCCAGTTTTTTGGCTAAAGCCGCTGCATGTCTTCCTACAGCTCCTGGATCCACAGGCACCGGGGCTTTACAGGATACCGGACTCGCCCCCAAAACCAGGGCAGCACCATTCTGAATGGCAACCTCTAGTGTTGTACTCATATCGATCACATCTACGATCACAACTACCTGCCCAGCACAGGCTGCCTGGTAAGCGCCGCTGGCATCAGTGGTTATTGTAATCACCGGCTCATAGTTCACTGTTACCATCCTTCCTAAAATAAATGCCTGAAGCAAGATGTCAGATGCCAGAAACTAGCAGAATAATGACAAATACTGGTTCTAAAGCAGCTCCAAAACCTGACTTCGCCTGACAATCCGGGGAGCACTTTTCACACAGTCTGCCGTTTACGGGTCCTTTGGTGTACAACGGGATAGTGGGACAGCAGAACCGTCCCGGTGTCCAGCTCTACTTTTGTACCTTTCCGTAGGTTCCTCCGCCTCCGGCGGCAATGACTAATTTACCCTGGCGTGCATCCTGGATTACTTTGCCCACTTTTTCTCCTACCGTTTCCACTAGATCCTCATATCTTGCCGTGTGGAGAACATTCATTTCCGTACCGAAGCGGTCCAGGAGGCGCGAGATGGTTTTCGGGCCCACCCCTGGCAAGAAGATCAAGGGAACCTGGTAATGGTAAGGTGGGCGTGCTTCAGGATGGCAGGGAACATCCCAATCCGCAATCTCCCGAAGCCGATCAAAAACACCTTTGACGACCTTTGAACTTCCACAGGCAGGGCATGCTGTTACCGGAGGGGCTTCACTAGCTATTCTGCCGCAGCTGAGACAAAAGGTCCGGTGGTATTTACCCAACCGGGGATTGAGCCCGTAGTTGGCCAGAACTCGCCTTTCCTCCAACCCCTGCAGTGCCATCAGCAGTTCCTGCCAGCTGGGTTCAGCAAGCAGTAATAGGTTGTATTCCCGCCCCAAATTTTTCAGGGAATGAGCATCCGAATTACTTAAAAAAGTCAGTGCAGCCAGTTCTGCCAGTTGGTCAGCCATCATTGTGTCTGAACTTAAGCCCAGTTCTAAGGCGAAAACTCTCTCGAAACCCTCTGCCCCCAGCAGCTCTTTAATACTGTTGGTACACTGTCCGTAAACACCTTTGTGGGGTGTAAAGGCATGGGACAGCATAAAGATACCGTTACGCTTCACTACCTCATCAAGAATCGTTCGAGCTGGTAGGTGGCAGCGCTGGGTACTCAGTTCTGGGTTAGTTATCTGGCCTGCCAAATACTTGGAAAAGGAACGCAGTTCATTAAGGTTAGGAAAATAGGCCAACCAGTGAGCACACTTACCGTTTTCCTCGGTTGTTTCTATTTCTGCCCCTGTGATAATCGTCAATGATTCCTGATAGCGCAGCCCTCCACCAGGAAGTTCCCGGGCTGCACCTTCACCAACCATAACCTCTAGTTCAGTGCACAACCTGGGGCAAGCAGCATCAATGATCCCCAGGATATCGAGCCCCTTCCTGACCGCTGCCTCCTCTAATACCTGTGGAATCGTTTGTCTGCGCGACGCGGTCACCTTTACCGGGAACCCAGTCATGGTACGGCCGATGTGTACATGCAGGTCAGCAAAATATTTATTTAACATTTTTCATCCAGAGCACTGCAGGCAAGGACTCCAAGGACAGTCTTGGCATCCTTAAACTCGCCAGCTAAAGCCATCTGACGGACCTGGTCCAGCGGCATGGTCACTGCATCGATAAACTCACCATCATCCGGGTGTGCTTCACCTTTTTGTAGTCCCTTAGCCAGCACCAAGTAAAGGAGTTCGTCACAAAAGCCTGGTGATGTGTAAAAGGAAAATAGTACCCGCCACTTTGCAGCACGGAAACCTGTTTCCTCCTCCAGTTCCCGCCGGGCACAGGTCAATGGTTCTTCCCCAGCATCCCGTTTCCCTGCAGGCAGCTCCAGCAGGATCTCACCTGTAGCATGCCGATACTGGCGTACCATCACCACTTCCCCTTGATCAGTTAGCGGTAGGATGACCACAGCTCCCGGGTGTCTGACAACTTCACGTTTGGCAACCTTTCCGTCCGGCAGTTGAACAGTATCTACCTGTACCTTAATGATCTTTCCCTGAAATATCTCCTCTGTTGAAACCAACTCTTCTTTAAGCCTGGCTTCCAGCGTCTCTTCCATTCTCCCTCTCCCTTTGCTGTTAAGATCATTATTATTTTTTGGATTGTAGTTCCGATGCAACCAAACCAGCCGCTCCAGCAGCCAGGAAGAAAGCAGGGTCGTCTTTAAAGGTTCGCCCCATACTGCTTACCTTGATCCCCTGATCATCCAGGTACCTCAAGGCAGGGCTGCCGTCCCTGACCACCACCTTGTGGCGGGATAGGATACCTGACTGTTCAAGCTGTCTGTCAATTAAATCCCTCTGCACAGCCTCTACTTCTGGAAGAGCAACAACTGCCTCCCGTAAAGCTACTTTTCCTATTGCTGTCTGGGTGTGATGGCTCACTCCCCGATGTCGGGACCGTGTGTCAGCAAAATTGATCCTGGGAATAGCAACCGGCTGCCCCCCCAGTATACTAACAGCATTGATTATCTCTCCCTGCTCCAAAGCAGTTGTACCCCATTTTGTTCCAGTGCCCACAATACCAGGTCCCATGGTGACAACAATGATATCCGCCTTCAGCACCTGGTAAGCTGCAATCAAACCAGAGTAGACATTCACACTCTCTAGATCTCCACCGAAAGCATTTCCAGCAGTAACTGTACCCACAAGCATCCCTTTTGCTTTCAGAGTACGGACCACCTTGCTTAAGGGGATGGGGAGAGCCGCCCCGTCAGTCATCACATAGGCTATCCTTGTCTTCCCCCCCGCTGCTGCCAGGCACCCAGCAACAGCAGGTGCCAGCATGCTGTGCAGTGTCCCTACAACTACAGGTGTTCCCTCCAGAGAAGTAAACTCCTTGATCTCCTGGTGATCAGGGCTTGCCTCCTCCTCAACGCTGAGGACTTTCATCTGGTAAGGAGTGTAGCGCATTTTCATAATATGGCCAGGCCCCGGTTCCATAGAGGGCATCTGGCTCAAATTGGCAATCACGAAGTGGTAGCCCCCACTGCCTAAGTGGAGCTGCACAGCAGTGGTGTTTAAATAAACCTCATCACCAACAGCTGCCTTACCGGTAAGGGTAGAATAGTTCCAGGTGCGACAAGTATCTCCGCCAATCTCAACTATCAGCTCCTGGATATCGCTTTGATCCACTGTGATCTGGTTCACTTTCCCCTTTTTCCAAGAAATCAACGATTCATCCCTTCCCCGGCAGCACTCATTTTTACCATTTCCGAGAGCACCCTGACAATGTCCGTTAAATCCCGGCTTTCCAGAATTTCATCAGTGGTGTGGGCGTTCTGCATCCCTACACCAAGATTTGCTATTGCCAAACCCGCTGCATTAAAAATATTAGCATCACTCCCGCCACCGCTGGTCTCTATCTTCACTTCTAAACCGACCCTCTCCACAGCTCGGGCAGCAAACTTCACCACGGGCCCTTCCGGGTCAAGCCGGTACTCCGGATACTCAAAAACCATCTGCATCTTACTGCTTGCCCCCGGGATCTCATTGATGCGTTCGAACTCTCTGGTGATATCTTCAGTAATCGCATCAAGCTTCCCCCGGTCCAAGCTTCTGGCTTCCCCTTCAACGAAAACCGCATCTGGGACGATATTGGTAGCTTTACCACCTTTGATAATCCCGATATTGGATGTGGTCTCCTCATCTATTCTTCCCAACCGGAGCTTGGAGATCACCTCACTGGCAATTCTGATGGCATTTACTCCCCGTTCCGGTTCAAATCCAGCATGAGCAGCTTTCCCCCGCACAGTTACATGGAAGACATTCTGTGCCGGTGCAGCTATAATAATTGTTCCGGGAGCACCAGTGGAATCAAGTATATAACCCGCTCGTGACTTAAGTTTGCTGGTATCAAAGTTCTTGCTCCCCAGCAGTCCCTGTTCCTCTCCTACGGTCACAAGGATTTCCAGAGGGCCGTGCGGATGATCCCCCTCATGGATCATCTCTAATACTTCCAGGATGGCGGCTATACCCGCTTTGTCATCACCACCCAGGATGGTATCACACATTTCAGTCTGAAAACCCTCAGTACACCCTCTAAGAGCAATATCATCAATAAC
>CALGIY010000376.1 GCA_937914965.1 uncultured Thermoanaerobacteraceae bacterium
GAATTATCAGAAAAGGCAGGGGGAAATGTTTATATTCTAGACAGCCTCGAGGACCAAGCATCTCTAATTGAAATCGTCCACAAAGAGAGAAGGTCTGCTCAAAATTAGCTCAAGACCTTCTCCTGCGGCACTGTTCCAGGTAGACCCACAGAACTGAGATATCAGCTGGTGTAACTCCAGGGATACGGGATGCCTGCCCTAGAGTACGCGGCTGAACCTTCATTAGTTTTTCCTGGGCCTCCCTGGAAAGACCGCGCATCTGGTTATAATCATGATTCTCAGGGATCCGCTTGTTCTCCAACTTTTCCATGCGAGCCACATGAGCATTCTGTTTTTCTATATATCCCGCATATTTGATTTGGATCTCCAGTTCCTCGGCTACCTCAGGGAGAACCTCCCTATCCGCATCTACCAACACCTGGAGATCAAAAAAGGTTAGTTCAGGCCTCCTGAGAAGTTCCTCAAGGGGCATCCCACCTTTGAGAGGGGCCCCACCCTTCGATGCAATATACTCCTGCACCTCAATAGTAGGTGTCACTTTTGTCTCCCGCAGCCATGAACTCTCCTGCTCCATCTGCTTGAGCTTTTCTGTAAAGACATGGTAGCGTCGATCCGATACTAATCCTATTTTCCTGCCTGTTTCAGTTAAACGCAGGTCAGCATTATCCTGCCGTAAAAGGAGCCTGTATTCCGCACGGGAGGTCAGAACGCGGTAGGGCTCCCGTACACCCTTGGTGATTAGGTCGTCAACAAGAACCCCGATATAAGCTTCTGACCGTTTTAAAATTAATGGGTCCCGCTCCTGAACATAAAGTCCGGCATTGATTCCCGCCAATATCCCCTGGGCTGCTGCTTCCTCATATCCAGAGGTCCCATTGATCTGGCCTGCTGTAAAGAAGCCTTCGATTTCTTTGGTCTGCAGGGTAGGTTCCAGCTGTGCGGGGATAAGGGCATCATATTCGATGGCATATCCGGTGCGCAGCATACGCACATCTTCCATCCCAGGGATGGAACGTAAAACATCCAGTTGGACATCCTCAGGGAGACTGGTATACAAACCCTGAACATAGTATTCATCGGTTTCCCAGCCCTCAGGTTCGAGAAAGACCTGGTGTCTGCGCCGGTGCGGAAAACTTATTATCTTGTCCTCGAAAGAAGGGCAGTACCTGGGCCCTACCCATCCAAGAAACCCTGAGAAAAGAGGAGACCTATGCAGATTCTCCTGGACAATTGTATGGGTCCGCTCATTTGTGTGTGTCAGCCAGCAAGATAACTGAGGCCCTTTTACCTTTGGTGAAAGATAGGACAAAGTAAGGGGTTCTTCGTCCCCCGGCTGTTCAACAAATTTAGAAAAATCTATGCTCTGGCGATCAACCCGGGGAGGTGTCCCGGTTTTAAAACGGATCAGTTCAAAATTCAGGTCACGCAGCGATGCAGCCAGAGCCCCAGGTGCAATCTGCCCATTGGGACCCCCTGCATAAGACACATCCCCTATAATAATTCTGCCGCACAGATATGTTCCAGTTGTGAGCACAACCGCGCGACTTGTAAACCTAGCACCATTTTGCGTCAAAACCCCGGTCACCCTGTCCCCAGCGATGAGGATCCTTTCCACAACCCCCTGCTTTAAATCAAGTTTCGGCTCTCCCCGTAAAGTTTTCAGCATCTCCCGCTGATACATCAGCTTATCAACCTGGGCCCGCACGGCACGTACCGCAGGGCCCTTGCCTGTATTGAGCATACGCATCTGGACAAAGGTTTTATCTGTATTCAGAGCTATCTCCCCACCAAGGGCATCCACCTCTCGAACCAGATGAGACTTTCCAGGGCCCCCTACTGCAGGGTTACAGGGCATTAAAGCCACATAATCAAGATTTAAAGTGATCAGGAGAGTGCTGCAGCCCATTCTTGCTGCTGCCAGGGCAGCCTCACACCCGGCATGTCCTGCGCCAACCACAATGACATCATATTGATCCACCTGGTACTCCTCTACCATCATACTCTCCCCCATAAATTAGAAATAACTGAGAAGGTATTCCGGGCATATTTTATCACTGAACAACTCCTGTAACAAGGAACAAATACTTGATCGTTGGCTCAATCCGGAACATCATGTCTTTTTTTTCGGCGATCTGGTAAAATGTTCATATACATCCTCAACCGGTTTGTCGGGGATAATGGATTTAAGATGTGAAGGAGGAATTCAATGATTCCCCTGCGTGACAGCACCCGTTCACACAGTTTTCCCATAGTCAATATAACCCTAATCGTACTTAACATTCTGGTTTTTATTAAAGAACTGGCACTTCCCCCTCAACATTTAAACGCATTTTTTTATACATATGGTGTCATCCCAGCCCAGGTGACGACTCAACTGACGGCAGGTGCTCCCCTGCTGTCAATCGGCATCCCTTTCATTTCGGCAATATTCCTGCACGGAGGCTGGCTGCATCTTGTGGGAAACATGCTTTATCTTTGGATTTTTGGCGATAATATAGAAGACCGCATGGGGCACCTTCGCTACCTGTTTTTTTACTTACTGGTTGGCGTTATTGCAAGCATCGCTCATATCATTGCCAATCCCAGCTCTGATATTCCCATTATCGGTGCCAGCGGTGCCATTGCCGGTGTACTTGGGGCTTATTTCCTCGCTTTCCCGCGAGCAAAGATCCTAACCCTTGTCCCAGTCTTCTTTTTTGTTACCTTCATCCAGGTCCCTGCCATAATTTTTCTCCCTGTCTGGTTTTTAATCCAGATTTTTAACATCTTCAGTACAGCAGGTATGGCTGCCAACTCAGTAGCCTGGTGGGCACATATAGGAGGCTTTATCGGAGGTGCAGTACTGCTTCCTTTCTTCTCGCGCTCACGCCATATGCCTGAGCAATAAGAACGCCATCGCCTGTCGCAGCAGTTGTTCTGTACACCACATTGTGATAGAATGCAAATGGTTAATATTCATTTTTGTTTCTCACTAACCCCCGTAAAGGGGGTATTTTTTTTGAATAACCCCTTTCAAAAAGGAAACAATAATAACGGGGGTGAATGCTGTGTTCACAAAAAAAGAAACGACGACAACTACTAGCAAAATGGTGATCGGTGTAGGTGCTCTTGCTACAGGCATCGGCAGGCTTGTCGGCGGTAGGGTCGGTGACGGCATCACTGGTTTTGGCCTAGCTCACATAGTATTGGGTACGTTAGACATGGTCAGGCCAACAGTGAGAATGCGGTAAAAGTACCTGGGCAAGTAGCCCCAGGTACTGGGACTAGTATTCGCCCTCTTTTTTTATCAAAACAAAAAACACTACCCATTTTGGTAGTGTTTTGCATTTTGTGGTAGCCCCAACGGGAATCGAACCCGTGTCTCCACCTTGAGAGGGTGGTGTCCTAGACCGCTAGACGATAGGGCCAAAAAAAGTGGCTGCGGGACTAGGGATCGAACCTAGGCTAGATGATCCAGAATCACCTGTGCTACCGCTACACCATCCCGCAATCAATTCGCTTATATAGTATACGCGAAACATACCACTTCGTCAAGGTTCTTTTTATCATTAGTTCTTGGTGGTTGGTCGCTAATCAAGATTATTAATATACTGCACCGCTCGCTCTAACCGCTTTAGTGTTTTTTCTTTCCCTAGAATAATCATGATATCGAAAAGACCGGGTCCCATTGTCCTGCCGGAAAGGGCAAGTCTGGTGGGATGGATGATTTGACCGGCCTTGATCCCCAGTTCCTCACTCAACTCACGGTAGGCCTTCTCGGTGGTTTCCAGGTTAAAGGTTTCTAGATTTGTAAGCCGCTGCCGCGCTAATTCCAGATACTTTGCAGCATTCTCTTTGCGGAAGTGTTTGCGTGTACCCTTTTCATCATAAGTAAAATCATCTGTGTAAAAATACTCTGCACCATCAGCAATTTCCGCCAAGGTTTTTACCCGGGTACGTACCGCACCTACTACCTGTTTGAGATAATCCATATCTTCTGGGTTTAAACTCTCTGGAAGCAGATTTTTCTGCCGGAAGTAAGGGGACACCAGTTCGATGATCTGATCCAGGTCTTCCGCATTCAGATACTGCCCATTCATCCAGGTAAGTTTCTTAATATCATAAATAGCCGCTGTCTTCCCTACCCGCTCCAGTTTAAATTGGCGCACAAGTTCCTGAAGTGAAAAAATCTCTTCCTCACCCTCAGGTGACCAACCCAACAAAGCCAGATAATTGATCAAGGCACCTGGCAGATAACCGAGGTCCTGGAATTCCTCCACTGAGGTCGCTCCATGCCGCTTGCTTAATTTGCTGTGGTCTGGAGCCAGAATCATGGAGACATGAGCAAAAACAGGCAGCGGATAGCCAAGGGCCTGGTAGATCATGATCTGCCTTGGGGTATTAGAAAGATGCTCCTCAGCCCGCATAATATGAGTGATCCGCATTTTAGCATCATCAACAACACAGGCGAAGTTGTAAGCCGGCATCCCGTTTGATTTGACGATAATAAAATCATCGAGAACCTCATTAGCAAATGAAACATCGCCTCTGAAATAATCCTGCACTACCGTTTCTCCGGTGTCAGGAACACGCAACCTGATCGTCGGGCGGCGCCCCTCATTCTCTTTTTCAATTCTCTCCTGTTCAGTCAAGTCCCGGCACCTGTTGTCATACCGAGGTGCTTTACCTTCGGCCATAGCCTTTTTACGTCGTTCTGCCAGTTCCTCAGGGGTACAATAGCAGTAATAAGCCTTACCCTGGTCAACCAGTTCATTAGCAATTTTTGCGTATAATTCCAGACGCTGTGACTGATAATAAGGTCCGAAAGAACCACCCACACCGGGGCCTTCATCCCAATCGAGCCCAAGCCACTTGAGCGCTGAAAAAATCCCGCGGGTCGACTCTTCTGTTGAACGAGCCAGATCGGTATCATCGATCCGCAAAATTAAACTGCCGCCGTTATGGCGAGCAAAAAGCCAATTAAACAAGGCCGTCCGGGCACCACCAATATGTAAGTTCCCTGTTGGACTAGGTGCAAAGCGCACCCTGATATCTTTATCCATGTTAGTTCATTCCTCCTATTTCAATAAGAAGGCCCGTTATCCCAAGTATACCACAGCCAAAATCAAAAAAATACTTTGTTTACAGAATTTCCAGCCGAAAAGCCTACGGTTTTAATCGTGGGATGAAGATATAGAAACTAGGTTCCATATATGGTATAATGTGGTCTACATATCATTGGCGGCGTCAAGAATAAGTCGTTAAAAGGCCACAACTAAATATATGAGGTTGCTGCAAAATACTCTAGGTGCGTAATTCCTTCACATTGTGTTAGCAAACAGCACACTATAGATTAAGAAAAAAAAGGGAGGAATCAAGATGGAAAAACGAAAAACCGCAGGTGTCGGGGGCCTTTTGAATTTCCCTAGACTATCCTGGCCCTTTAAAAAAAGGAAAGAGAAAGAGCCAGAGGATGATGTGTTTTATCCCCTGGACCAAGCGCAGGATAATTGGAAAAAAGCAATGCACCTATATCGTTCAGGAAGATACGACCAGGCCACTATCCACTTCCGCCGGTCGCTGACAATGCTCCTCAAAGCAAACTGCCCTGGCTTTACCTCATCCGCAGAAAACAACCTTTTATCCCTCGCAAAAAAAGCATTTCACACAATTCCTGAAGATATCAAGACTGCCCTCATATTTATTAACCCCCACTATGCACTCGTCAAAAGTGCTTACAGTACTGCCTTCGTTGATGATATCTATGAGCGATCAAAGATAATCGCCGAATGGGTATTCTCCCAGTCCTCATATTCAAGTTTTGACTTAGAAGTAAAGTAGTTATGCCAGTACATACCCTATTTCCCAGAATAAACATGTGTAATTACCAACTCTTGCGCAAATCTTATCCAGGAGAACCTTTTCTGCGGGCGGTGCAGAAGTATAGTTCTGGCTGCCCGCTGTTTTTGCAAATGCCCATCCGGTACTAAACAATAACCCACAAAAAGGAGTATTTTAATGGACAACAATTGGCACCCTCTTACCTATGAAAATAACCGAGGAATATTCGCTGTCTTCCCCGAATTATGCAAAGGCTGCGGGCTCTGTATCGAAAAGTGCCCAACCGGTGTGATTGAATGGTCAAAGCACCTTGCCTTTAATGGCACAGCTACAGTAGAACCACGGATCAATGGATGCATCATCTGTGGAACCTGTCAAACGGTCTGCCCAGATACGGCTATTGCAATCTTTCGCCATGATGGTAAAAACCCACCAGCAGCCGAACCTAAGGTTACTGAGGTGGCAGCTGAAGGTACCCCCCTGAAAGTGCCAGAGCATCAGATCGGGTGAGTAATTTAGGTGTCTTTATCCTTTAAAAACCGGCAGTTCCTTCAGGTAAATAGTATCCTCCAATCGCGCTGTCTCCCCCTCGGCCAGAATAGCGGCCACTGCAG